>NZ_JAUBTI010000153.1:0-11655 GCF_036702415.1 Microcoleus sp. D3_18a_C4
GGACGGGCGGGACGCCCATCCCACAAACTTGTGGAAGTTATTTAATTCTCATTCCTAACACTGTACGGGATGTAACGGATGTCAGGAAGAAGGAAGAAGGAAGAAGGAAGAAGGAAGAAGGGAAATGGAATTAAAGCAATGGTTTCAGGAGTTAAGAACGTCGCCGGGAATCGGGGGCGGTTGCTACTTCTTCCTTCTTCGTTCGGCTAGAGTTGTGAAAAATTCATCTAACGACATACAAAAAAATGGAAAAGTGGTGTAAAATCCCACTTTTCCAAATTGTTATTTTTGTGCCGTTTCCTGTTGTTGTAAGTCTTGTTCTTGCATCTGCAATAATTCGGGAACTGTTACGAAACTGTACCCTTCCTTTCTCAATCGAGCAATAATATCAGGTAAAGCTTTTACAGTTCTCGCTCGATTGCCACCGCCGTCGTGCATCAACACAATGCCGCCGGAATTTGCCTGCCTCATCACGTTGTCTATCAAAGATTCCGTAAGGGTGCGCCAATCAAAAGAATCAGCAGACCACATCACAACTGCATAATTTTTCTTTTGAGCGTAAGCGGCCAATCCATTGTTTAAAATGCCTCCTGGCGGGCGGAACATCGATGTTTGGATGCCGGTTAACTCCTCAATTAAGGATGAAGTGCGATCGATCTCGCGAGCGGCACCGTCTTCGTTATACTGCCGGTATTCATGGTTCCAAGTGTGATTGCCGATCGCGTGACCGGCTGCTGCGACCTGTTTGCCAATTTCGGGAGAATTGTGCAGGTATCTTCCTACCCAGAAGAATGTAGCCTTAATATTATTTTCCTTGAGAATATCTAGGATTTGTGTAGTTGTTTTCGGCCAGGGGCCGTCGTCAAATGTCAGGGCGATCGCCTTGTGCTGGGAGTCTAGTTTCGCGTGACGAAGGGTTGTACCTTGAAACTGATCCGGTACGGCTGATTGAAATCGGATTGCCTGCAATTGGGCTAGAGCACTTTGGGAAAATTCAACTCGACGGGCGATCGCCTCGGAGAACTTATTAATATTGGACATCGGCTGTTGTTCTTGCGACTGGGATACGGCCAAGACTTGCGCCTGAATCGGTTCCAAGGGCTGATTGGCACGCAAGTTAATCGGCCATGTCACACCCAGCAAAAAACTTCCTGTTGCTGCCATAAAAGCAAGTATTAAAGTTTTTCGCCGCCTCCACAGCAGTTTCAATTTTGTCACGTCATTCTCTCCTTCACACCTTGTACAGTTAATTTGAGATTTTATGTTGATATCAAGTTAATCCACTTAAGAGGATAATCTTAAATTGGACAGTCCGTAAAAATGCTACTGGAAATAACCGATCGTGGGGCAGTCCGTCAGGATAAAAAAATTTAAGATTTGTGCCCCAGAAATCCCCTAACCCATGAAAACGCGGGATGGTTGAACTTTTTCCCCAGCCAGGGGGACGGCGCTCAAATCGGATTCATGGCACGATATTCTCAGGGACTCAGCCCGCATCGGCCCGCGTCCCTACCTGAGACTGCAAGTTGGTTTAACGTGAGATGTTGCACTATTGTCAATAAGCTTTTTAGGAACAGGCCCGAAAGCCTGTTCCACAAGAAAATCTACTCTTTGTGGAACAGGCATCTTGCCTGTTCTTGAGAATAGTGCAAGATGTGAGTTTAACCTGAGATGTTGCACGATTGTCAATAAGCTTTTTAGGAACAGGCTTTTCGGCCTGTTCCACAAGAAAATCTACTCTTTGTGGAACAGGCCGAAAAGCCTGTTCTTGAGAATGGTGCAAGAGTGAGGTTAACCGGATTTGAGATGAGGGCGATCGCGCCCGCCCCCAGGGTCGTAAAATTAATTAACTTTTATCACCGATTCTCTCTTTGTACAAGCCGACAATCCGATCGATAACTTCAGCAACAGTCAGATTGTCTGTTTGAATTTCCACAGCATCGGCCGCTTTACGCAAAGGTGCAACCTCGCGGGTGCTGTCCTTTTCGTCCCGCAGGGCGATGTCTTGTTCCAATTGGGCCAAGCTAATATTAGCCCGATCGGTATCTTTAAGTTCTAACAGCCGCCTGCGCGATCGCTCTTGTACCGAAGCCGTCAAAAAAATCTTCAGTTCCGCATCGGGAAACACGTTAGTGCCGATATCGCGGCCTTCTGCTATAATCCCGCCTTTTGTGCCGCAACGCCGCTGTTCCTCCAGCAGAAACTGCCGCACGGCAGGAATTGCCGCCATTTCCGAGACGCGGGATGTCACTTCCAAACTGCGAATTGCCTCGGTTACGTCTTCGCCGTTAATCTTCAACATCTTTGATGCGGGATCGAGGTTGTATTCCAAATAACTGGAACTGATTAATTCGGCGATCGCACATTCGTCGGAAATCGGCGTGTCTGTTTTCAATGCTAGCCAAGTCAGCGCCCGATACATTGCCCCGGTATCCAGATAAAACAAGTTCAAAGCTGTTGCTGCAAGGCGAGTTACGGTAGATTTGCCTGCTCCCGCCGGGCCGTCGATCGCCACAATGGGCCGGCGATTCCTGAGAATTATATTGTCAATCAAACGAGTAGAGCCAACTCTGGCGGCTATGGCTAAAAGTCCCGCTGTTTCCACAACCTGCAAGGCCGTCAAAGTGTCGGGATCGACGAGTTCGGCGTATTCGAGCTTGACTGCGGGCTCTCCTGCGACTGCTGCGCGGGCGGCAGCGAGTGCGGCTGCTGCGGTGCGGTCCCCTGAATAAAAAGTTTTCGAGGCTTGTTGCAGCGCGCGATAGAGTACGGAGGCTTGCTGTTTTTGCTCTACTGTTAAATACTGATTGCGAGAACTCATTGCCAGTCCCGACTCTTCGCGCACGATCGGACAAGCGACAATCTCTACAGGCAAGTTAAAATCCAAGACCAGCTTCCGAATAATTGCTAGCTGCTGGGCGTCTTTTTGACCGAAATAAGCTTTTGTCGGCTGCACCAAACTCAAAAGTTTAGTAACAATTGCCGCGACGCCCTGAAAATGACCGGGCCTTGCTTTGCCGCACAAAACCGATGTCATCGCCGGTGGCGGCACTACTTGAGTTAAGGATGAAAGGTGAATCTCTATCTGTTTTTGCGCGGTTTGCTCTGTTTCTGTACGCTCGACCGCTTGGTTGCCGAACATTTCGGTTGCTGAGGGAGCAAATATGGCATCAACGCCAGCTTGTTCGCACAACAGTCGGTCTTGCTCGATATTCCGAGGATAATCTTGAAAATCTTCTGTAGGCCCAAATTGCAGCGGGTTGACAAAAATGCTGACCAGGGCGATCGCATTTTCTTGCCTTGCCCGCTGGATCAAGCTCAGATGCCCTGCGTGCAAAGCTCCCATCGTCGGCACCAAACCGACTGTCAAATGAGGTGCAGCAGACTTTTGTAAATTTAAGTAGCAGCGAAGTGCTGCAATGGTAGTAAACAGGCGCACCGGTAGAATCTCCTGAAGGCATTCGGCAGAATGCAGAGTTTATTTGTTGTCAGAATTTGTTCGACTTGAAATCTTACATCATCCTCAAGAACAGGCAAGATGCCTGTTCCACAAAGAATGGTGGAAGATGTCAGTTTTATCTCACATCTTGCACCCTTCTCAAGAACAGGCAAGATGCCTGTTCCACAAAGAATAAGTTTTCTTGTGGAACAGGCATCTTGCCTGTTCCTAAACAAGTAATTGACAATGGTGCAAGATGTCAGTTTTATTCTACTTTCTGCTTTCTACACTTCGGATAACTTTTGTATTCTGCCTGAGAGTAACCTTCAGCGTCCACCAGTTGTTTGTTGCGGCGGTTCGATCACTTCGATTTCCACTCTGGCAACGCCACTGCTGATCATTCCCAGCACGCTGGCGGCGCCGGCGGACAAGTCAATGAGCCGATCGCCCACAAAGGGGCCGCGGTCATTAATGCGGACGACCACGGTGCGGCCGTTGTCGAGATTTCTCACCATGACTCTAGTTCCGAAGGGCAAGTGGCGGTGGGCTGCGGTCAAATCATTTTGGTTGAAACGCTCGCCGCTGGCGCTGAGGTTGCCGTCAAATCCCGGGCCGTACCAGGAAGCCCAGCCGCTGAGCCGCAATTGAACTGGACCCAGAGACAGCAGGGGGGATTCTGGTTGGGGTTTGCCTGCGACTGCTTCCAGGGGTGGGGCGTTGCCTAGGAGGCGGCGGAGGCGATTGGTTGCTTGCAGGGCGTCTCGGCTAAAGTTGCTGGTGGTGTCGGGGAGGATGGTTTCGGCGTTGATGTTTACCAACTCCTCGCCGTTTGCCTGGATAATGTAGCGATCGCCTTTTTCCCACTTAACGGTAATGCTGTTGGGATCGATGTTGTTGCGGGCTAGCTGATTGAGTCTTGCTGCTAAGCTTGATGCCCGCCAAACTGGATCGGGTTCTTGGTTGCTAGAGTTGCTGGCAATGTTTCCGACTTTGGGATTTTCTCTTGCGCCCGCTACTTTTGACGGACTGCTAGGACGGGCTTGGCTGTTGCCAGTTTCTCCCAAAGGCGTGTTTGTTTCCGGACTGGCGTTGAGAAATGTGATGACTGGAATGTTTCGCACGTAGACTGTCGCTGCTTGTCGCCCGCCTAAGTTGTGGGGCTGAATTTTGGCGATCGAGTCTCGGGCAATTTCAGCTCTTGCTTGATACTGATACTGTCCGACTTTTTGCGCTTCGACCCGAGTAGCGTTTAACTGCCGGGACGGTTGGGTGGCAATTACTTGCTTGGAAACCTGAGAGTTTTGGTTGTCGGCACCTGTTGCTTGTGCGTGACAAGAGGATGCCGTTCCTACCACAGGAACTAACAGGACAGCGAGTAGACCACCAACAAATTTTTCCTTCATACGTCCATTTTTGTGAATAGCCATTGCCAACCGAGATTGGAGGATTGGCCGTTTGGCGACAGGCGTCAAGGATTTCTCTCTTGCCCTTCGCCATTCCCCCGTGAGTCAAAGCAAAGTATCCGGGTGCGTTTTTGCTTTAATGCTTCCACCCAAAAAAAATTTGGCGGAAACTTCCCTGACACTTGACAACTCATACTCGATCGGCAATTTGTGTGTTGTTCACGAACTGCAACAGACTACCACAAACTTTTGCGGTTGGGGATCGCTGCGATCGCCATTTTCACCAAATCCTCATCAAATTTTCTCAAAACCCTCTATCATAAAACCCTTTAGTTCCAGTGCTTACAGCCGTTTCAGTCTTTACGGAAAAATTTACAAAAATTTACAAAACTTTAGTGTATTTTGTGGGCTACGAAATGGCTAGTCTTAAAAAAGCTGTTTGTCAACTGTTATGGGAATAAACTAAAAATTAGAAGAAATCGATTTGGCGGACTTATGGATTATCGAGAAGCAGGTGTGGATGTTGAGGCGGGCAGAGCTTTTGTCTCGCGCATCGGGAATATGGTCAAGAGCACGCACCGATCGGGAGTTTTGGGCGGATTCGGCGGGTTTAGCGGTTTTTTCAGCGTCCCGGAGGGTTTAAAAGAGCCGGTGATGGTTTCGGGTACTGACGGCGTTGGGACTAAGTTGAAATTGGCCCACAATCTCGATCGGCACGACACGGTAGGTATCGACTTGGTGGCGATGTGCGTCAATGACGTGCTGACATCCGGGGCCGAACCCCTCTTTTTTCTCGATTATTTAGCCACGGGAAAGTTAAATCCCGAACAATTAGCTGCGGTGGTGGCCGGCATTGCTGACGGTTGCAAGCAAGCGGGCTGTGCTTTACTCGGAGGGGAAACGGCAGAAATGCCCGGTTTTTACTCTTCGGGTGAGTACGATTTGGCGGGGTTTTGTGTGGGAATTGTCGAAAAGAGCAAATTGTTGGACGGTTCGCGGGTGCAGGTGGGAGATGTGGCTGTGGGGCTGGCAAGTTCGGGCGTGCACAGCAACGGTTTTAGTTTGGTGAGAAAAATTGCGGGCGATTTGGGTTTTGACTGGCATTCCCAACCCGAAAAGTTAGGTGGCAAAAGTTTAGGAGAAGTGCTGCTAACTCCGACTAAAATTTATGTTAAACCAGTCCTCGAAGCAATTAAGAGCGGTTTAGAAATTCACGGCATGGCTCACATTACGGGCGGTGGTTTGCCGGAAAATTTGCCCCGCTGTTTGGGAGTTAATCAATCTGTGAAAATTGACAGCAATAGCTGGCCCAATTTGCCAATTTTCCAGTGGATTGCTGAAGCGGGCCAAGTTGCCACAACCGATATGTTCAATACTTTTAATATGGGGATTGGCTTTGTGCTGTTGCTCGATTCGAGGGAAGTAGAACAGGCTGTTAAATGGTTTGAGTCTCAGGGAATTGGTGCTTGGGCGATCGGGGAAGTGATTGAGGGGAAAGGAGAATTGATCATGGGTAATTAGTAGGAAGCAATCGCAGGGGCTGAAGATTGCTTCGCTTTTTTGGTGCAATAACAGGGAATTTCAATGTGCCTTCATCTGTGTATATCTGCGGTTAAGTTTATAATTGTGAAAGTAACCGCAGAGGACGCAGAGGACACAGAGGAAGAAAGAGAAAAAGGAATTCACAACTGATGACTCGTTGCTACAAATTTAAATGAAATTGAAATAAGCTGTTGTGCTTTTAAATACGGTATAATTCAAAATTATTTCCGTGAATTAGTGTAAAAATTTCCGCCGAACGTTTAAATTAATTGAAGAGCTATACTATTTATTACATCGAATCTGAAATGAAGGATTGTTAATTATTGAAGTGAGAAAATATTAAAAACCAAGGTAATGTTTGTATCACAGTTTAAATCAAACACACCTTATTAGGCTTGTACGTGACTCAAAATTTCCAAAAACTCCTGCACAACTAGATCCGGTTGTTCGCTGCATCGGGTAGGATCGTAATGTTTGACAAGACTGATGCCAGAATCTATGAAAAGCTGGCACTTTTCATCTTCTGTTGTGTTTGGATGGGATGATTCGCTGTCAATTTTCAGTATCCCTAGCTTGTTTTGGTGGAAGATCAGAAAGTCAGCTTGTTGGTTTTGTCTCCCTGCGGGTGTTGTCAGTCGGAGTTGGGAGTTGGGGATGAAGAGGGTGGAAGTGCGATCGAGTATTTCGGCAATTTTCACTTGTGCGTCGGAGTGAAGGCGAAAACCGTTCCAGTTAATTTCGTTTTCTGAGTCAGCCTGAGTTTCCTGATTTTGTTCATCTTCAATATCTGTGAATTCTTCAGATGATGCTGTGTTGTCATCCGGTGCGATCGATCCTTTGTAGTCAGCTTGAGACAAATCTGTTTCAATGAAGTTAGCAACTACTCTAGCTCCATTTAAGTTCGCACCACTTAGATTTGCACCGCTGAGGTTAACTTCGATTGTCAGATTTCGCTGTAAATTCACTTTGTGTCGTCGCCTGTAGCGCTTTAAGACTGACTGAATATTATCTTTTTTCACTTTCTCTCCAAAGGCTTCAGATAGTTGTTTCCAGAGCTTAGCACCCGCATCTTTGATATAATCTGAGTCATAGCCTGCGCTTTTAGCAATTTCTATATAAGACAGTCCATCCCAAGATTGCCGAAACACTAGCTCTTGAACTTTATTGAGACTTTCGTAGTCTAGTACACTTTCTACAAGTGTTATTGCTTCCTCAACTGTCATTTGTTAAACTCCCTAAACAATGAAACGTTCATGTTGGCGTAACAGTTAGCGACACCCTTATAGATGAAATCCATCGTCAGATATAGATTTTACTGCAATTACTCAAAAATATTACTTTTTTATTACTTTTTTATTACTTTTTTATTACTTTTCCCACTGTTAAAGCTCATATAGATTCGTTATGGTGTTAATAATTTAAACGAGGAAACTTCCATGATTGCTGTAGTTGACCCAATTAGTCTCATGGTTATTGGTTCTGTTGTTGGAGCTATAGCTGGTGGTGTGCGCGGTGCGGCAAAAGACACTAAAGATCCTGTTAAAGGAGCTTTGAAAGGAGCTGCAACAGGTGCTATTATTGGGGGTACTTGCGGATTAGCAGGTCAGCAACCTCCCAAGCAGTCCTAAATCTAGTCTGTGGGATTGCGTTAAATAGTTGTAGCTAATCACACTATGGAGGTTTTATGATCGCGATAATTGACCCTATTACCGCTACTATAGTCCTCTCTGCTATAGCAGGAGCAGTAGTTGGACAGAAAGGCAAGAACATTATTGATGGATTAGGTGCAGCTAACACTGCTACTAATTTTGAAAAAGGGGTGGAATCTTTAGAAAGAGAAAGCACTAAAGATCGGTAAAATCATTGATTGATTATGTTAGAATTCCCAATTATTTGATTGGGAATTCTGTATTCTATATTGAAAAATTTTAACAATAAAGATAATTGCGATCGCACTAGCGATCGCTCAACCCTTAACTACCTCCAAACCCGTATCTTTAGCTACTTGTTCCGCTACAACTTCCTCCAAAGTAGCGACTCTCTCCCACTTAGACTCTATTGGCTCAAACTGACAGTAGCAAAGTACGATCTCATCCCAGTCGCAGTCTTCGCCAACACCAGGATAGCACTGTACTCTTGCGATCGACCAGTCGCTTTGGCGGTGGTAAATTTCTCCGTCTGCGAAACGTTTAGACTCTCCCAGGCGATCGCCAACTTTGGGGAGAGTTCGGTTTTTGGAATAGTCCATCTCTTCGTGCAGCAAGTAAGTACCAGAACCTATTGCATCCAGCCTTTTTTCCCATCCAGTCTGGGCACCGTCAGTGCGGTAAATCTTCAGTGTTGGCTTGCATTTAAGCGAGTTAATCTTGGTGGTCATACCACAACTCCTGAAAGTTAATCTCTTCTCCTACAAACTCGCAGTCTACCTTCAAAACTGGATCGTTATTAGGAATAAATCTCTGGTAATCCCAGCCGTATTTTTTAGCCATTTCCGCGCATTTATCTGGATCTGTCGCTGGCTTTGTAAATCGCTTTTTCTGGGACGGGTTAGTTTCGGACATTTTACCACCTTGGAATTGAACGCCGCAGCCTAATTATACCGCCTTTTCTTTAGACTATCGCAACTGTCTAGTATTAAATAGAACTAAAGTGGCGAAATAAAAAGGAGCGATCGCCATTCGGCAAACACGCCCAATAATTACGATCGCCCTTCTTCTTCTCAGCATTCTCTGACAGAGGGCGATCGAGCTTTTTGAAGTGCGATCGCTCCCACGTCCTTACCACATAAACAGTTCTTTGTCAACATAAACATATTTGCCCAAAACCGTCAGCGGCATCATCTCCCCGCTGCCAAGTAAATCAATTGAAACCCCATCTCGAATCAATATTTTAAACAATTCCTCCTCATCTTTTATCAAACTAGCATCTAATTCAATAACTTGACCTTCTTCCCTCATTACCTCTAATAAATCAGAAGTAGATACCTGAAATATTTCCCGATTATTACACCGCGCCGTCCAGCAATTGCCGTAACTGCCCGTAGCTTCAATATCAGATATTGCCCATTGCTTTAAGAGATAAGTTTTTTCTAAATACTCAAGGATTTTTGCAACTCTTAATTCCAGTTTTTCTTCTGCTTCGCAGCACAGAGTCACAGCCCATTTTTGACCGATATTATAGGTAATAGCCGACTTTTCAGATTTCATAATGCTTCCGGGATTCTACTTCTAGTAGGAGTACCACCGGTGGGATTTGGTATCCACCGATGTTGATGCGGTGGCGGCAGATGATCTGGACGGGGATTGCCATTAGGATAGGTGGGACTTGTAAAATCAATATCTCTCACGGGTTGCCCTGACTCATCAAATTCTCGCGCCTGATAAATCCTCTGGTTATAAGTATCCCATCTTAACTGAGAATGAGGGCCTAGAGCGCTCGGATCGGGTCTTGATTCCCCAAGTCGTGGCGGTTGCTGGTTTTTCAGAACAAGTGTGCCATCTGCATAGCGCGAGTGAACTGACAAGCTAAGTTTATGCCTTTTACTCAATCAACTTAATTATTCTATCACTTCACTCCTGAGACTCAGACTCAAAATCCACGCGATCGTAAATATCACCCAGCACCATCTCAAACTCCACACAACTCAATCTCAACACCGCATCAGCACCCTCATACTCAGACAAAACCCACTTATTATCATCCGTCTTAGAAAACTGTTCAACGTGCATCTCGTATTGATCTATCAAAACATACTCTCGAAAAGTAGGAATCGTGCGAAAAAGTTTAAACTTGCCGCCCCTGTCATAATCCGCCGTCGATTCCGATAAAACCTCAGCCACCATCACCGCATTAGTAATCGTATCTTTCCTACCCTCAGCAAACTCCAACTTCCCCGCCACTAACATCACATCTGGATAAGTACAAACTTGCTTCTGCGGTATCCACAAACGCAAACCTAAAGCAAATAAATGATAATCTCTCTGTTTTTTCAAAGCGAAGTTCAAAGGAGCAATCAAATTACCTACTATCAGGTTGTGATTGGCGGAATTAAGCGCCATTGGTAATATTTGACCGCTATGATATTCACTTTTATACTCTGCTGCCTCTTCTAATTCAAAATACTCGAATGGAGAGTAATAAGGCTGTGCTTTCTCGATTGCTTCGCGTATTTCTGTTAAGGCCGTCATAGTAAATCCTGGGACGATCGTACTTACAATTATATAGTCCTGGACGCGCTACGACCAAAGAAACCGGGTTTTTTACGAAATACTTCGTTGTAGGACGCAGATTGGGAAAAAACCCGGTTTCTGGGCATCATGCGTAAGTTTAATCGAAACTACAGCTCACAAATCCTCATTTTGTGTTTCAATCACCTCTCCCTCAAACTCAAAACCCCGCTCCATACCATCAAAATACTTCTCAATATTAGGCTTAATCCACAGCGCTGCTTCCCCGTGTCCCAACTCCACAGCTTTATCAATTATCTCCTTCCAATCTCTCAAAGAAAATCCCGTCGCTTCCATTGTCTTCAAACAATCCCAAACAAAATTTGGCACCGATACCGGTGACACCGCATACCTCAACAATTCCTCTGCACCTTCGGGCGAAATAATCACATTATTCTCAACCCAAATCATACCCACATCTTCTTCTCTTTCCCCTTGCCAATTCACTTCGCCTCTCAAAACATAACCCCAAGGTTCAATAAAATTGTTGATAATATACTGCAACCATTCGACATAATCATAAAACTTTTCCATGCCATTCCACTGAATCCCACCGCCGTCAGCAGTCGGAATCCACTGACACCACAATCCGGGCTGAGTCTTAGGCGGGCGGTTGTAATTAACAACAGAAACTTCGGAGTCTTCATCCCATTTTTCATTCACAAAATAGCAGCCCTCTTCGCCCACAGGTAAACCAACTGCTTCTCTTGCCGAATCGGGAATACTTTGCAAAATCGCCGGATTTCGCTTCATTCGTCTAGTTCGAGAAAACTCCAATAAGTAAATAGCTTCGCTGTCTAATAACCGTTTATTTAAATGAAATATTCCGTCAAAAATTGTAGTGTATCCCATGATTTATACCTATTATAAATGTATGGTTTTGTTTTTTTTTACAACAAAGTTTATTGTTTGTGGAACGGGCTTCTAGCCCGTTGCTAATCGGGAGCATCTCAGTTTTGCATTTACAGTGCGAGCGTCCCCGCTCGCGTATTTTACAATACGCGAGCGGGGACGCTAGCACTACAATAAAAAAATGCTTTTTACA
>NZ_JAUBTI010000154.1:0-11640 GCF_036702415.1 Microcoleus sp. D3_18a_C4
CCGTCCTTTTTGGACGGGCGGGACGCCCATCCCACAATAACAATTAAAATTGTAAGTTATTTAATTCGCGATCCTTATCAAATCCGGTCGATCGATCGGAGATGATATGATACCAATGCAACGGGTTTTAATTTATTTTTTGCTGCAGAGGAATCTCGATCGCAAATTCGGAACCTTCTCCCAATACAGAAATGCAAGAAAGCTTGCCACCGTGTTTTTCTACTATAATAGAGTGCGAAATTGCCAATCCTAGGCCAGTTCCTTTGCCAATGGGTTTAGTAGTGAAAAACGGGTCAAACAAGCGCTTTTGCACATCTTCGCTCATCCCAGAGCCGCTGTCAGCTATCCATATGGCAACGCTGTTATTGTCGGTTACTTGGGTGCGAATCGTAATTGCGAGATTTTTGGCGGTGCGATCGGATTTCTTCATCTCCATTTCCAATGCGTCTAGCGCATTGCTCAACAAATTCATAAATACTTGATTTAACTGACCGGGATAACATTCAACTAAAGGCAAATTACCGTATTCTTTAATCAGATTAATTGTCGGGTGATCGGCTTTATGTTTCAGGCGGTTTTGCAAAATCAGCAGCGTGCTTTCAATGCCTTCGTGAATGTCAACTTGTTTCTTTTCGGCTTCGTCAAGTCTTGAAAAAGTTCGCAGGCTCAAAACTATGTCGCGGATGCGATCGGCTCCGAATTTCATAGAGGCTAAAATTTTAGGTAAATCTTCAACAAGATAATCAATTTCAAAGTCTTCTCTTGCCTCTACAATTCTGGCGCTAGGCTGCGGGTATTCCTTCTGGTAAAGTTGCAGCATTTTTAGCAAGTTTTGAGTGTATTCACTGGTGTAGCTGAGATTCCCATAGATAAAATTAACCGGGTTGTTAATTTCGTGGGCTACGCCTGCTACTAACTGGCCCAAACTCGACATTTTTTCACTTTGAATTAATTGAGTTTGGGTGCGTTGGAGTTCGTGCAAAGTTTGTTCTAGCTGTTGAGCTTGAGCTTGAGCTAATCGGGCCGCTGTGCGGGTTTGGGTGTAGAGTTCGGCGTGGTCGATCGCGATCGCAATTTGAGCGACCACCGCTTGCATCAGTTCGACTTCCGATTCGCTCCAATTTCGCATCGACATAGCCTGATAGCAGGTAATCACCCCAATATCGCCTGCGGCAGTATGAATTGGCAGCGACAGCACTGAGTTAAAATTTGAAGCCTGGAAAAGTTCGCGCAATTCTACATCTTCAAAAGTGCTGACATCATCAATTCGCAGAATTTCTCGCCGCAAAATCTGTCCCACTGCGAGACTAGATTTGTCGTCTACAGGATAAGTGCCAAGCATACTCGGCAAATCTGCATTCTTCGCTTCGTAAGTTACGTCCCAAAGCGGAGGATTGGTGTTGGGGCGATACCAAGTGAAGATGCACCAATCTAGGTGCATCAGATTGCGAATTTCTTGAACGGCGGTTGCTAAAATTGTGTCTAAATCTAAAGAAGTGCGGATTTGGTTGGCAATTTGATTGAGCAGTAATTCTCGCTGAGCTTGTTGTCTGAGCGCTTCTTCCGATCGCACTAAAGTTTCTTCTGCAAGTTTGCGATCGGTTAAATCTTGGATAACTGCTTGGATCATTTTTTCATTTCCCACCTCGATGACTGTCAGCACCACTTCTGCGGGAAAATCAGTACCGTCTAAGCGCTGGTGAACCCAATCAAAACGGTGCTTTCCCCGCTCAAAGGCGATGGCTATCATTTCGTGGGCCAAGCTCAAAGAATCTTTGCCGTTGGGTTGGAAAGGAGGCGAGAGTGTGCCAGGGTTTTGGCCGTACAACTCTTGCGGGGTAGTGCAGCCGAATAGTTTTAGGGTGGCTGTGTTGGCATCGGTGATGGCATTGTCACATAACATAAAAACAGGCAAACTGGTTAATTCGTAGAGCGATCGAAATTTGGCTTCCGACTGCTGCAATGCGGCTTCTGTTTGCTTGCGATCGGTAATGTCGGCAACCATTGCCAAAGCACCCACATAGCGTCCCTGTTTATCTACCAAGGAATTAGTAGAAACCATCGCCCACAAGTCGCTGCCGTCTCGGCGACGGAACTTAAAATCGAGCTGGAGGCGAATTTCTTCACGGCGGCGGTTGAGATTGGCTTGTGCGATCGCGATGCCTTCTGCATCCATGAAAACAAATAGCGACTGTCCGATCATTTCCTCTGGGGTGCAGCCGAGCATATCGGCCATTTTTTGGTTGACAAAAGTAGTTTTATCCTCCGTATCTATCATCCAAATTCCTTCGTCTGCTGTCTCGACAATGCACCTGTATTTGTCCTCGCTTTCCCTGAGCGCTTCTTCTGCTAATTGGCGAGCCGTAATGTTTTGAGTCATTAGCAATCCGCCGATAATTTCTTGCCGTTCGTTTCTGACTGGCAAAGTATAACCGAGGTAGATGCGATCGCTGTAAATAAATTCTGTAACAACTGTTTCTCCTGCCAGTGCCGCCCGATAATTTGGCTCGACAGCAGCGCAAAAATCTGGCTCGAATACTTCCCAGATTGTCTTGCCTTGCATAAACTCTTTGGAAAGCCCCACGGCGGCTAATTCTGTACCTTCTACCAGCGTGTAGCGCATTTCTGGATCGAACAACATCACCGCACCGTTAGGAAAGTTGCTTGCCATAGTGCGGTAAAGCTGTTCGCTTTTTTGCAGCGCAGCTTCTGCTTGTTTGCGATCGCTAATGTCAATTACAACTGCACCGATGCCGATCGCCTCCTCATCTTTGTCGAGCAGGGGAAAATAAGAGCCTGTCAGGTGTCGGACAAACCCAGGCTTTCTGGGATTGTCACCACTCATCTCCATGTTAATTAAGGGTTGTTTTGTCCTCAAAATTTGTTCGTACAAAGGCTCTATTATTGGAGCGATATTCGGCAATATATCGCGTACAGTCTTGCCAATGTGTTCGGCTGGACTCAAGCAATTTATTTCTGCTAGAAATTGATTAATTTGCACGTACCGCAGTTGCGAGTCCAAAATGCAAAGTCCCGCCGGCGCTTCCTTCAAAAAGGCATCAAATAGTGATTGTCTTTCTGCTAATTCTTGTTCTAAAGCTTTGCAAGGACTGAGATCTGTTAAAGAACCCATCATCCCGACAACTCCTCCCGTATTGTCTTTCAATAGCGAAAGCATCAGGTGCGAGAAAAATTGTTCTCCAGATTTACGGCGTGTTATAACTTCTATTTCATGCTCGCCTTTTTCTTGTAGCGGTTTGATGACTTGCTCTAACAAAAACTCGTGTTCTTCGGGCGGGTAAATGAGAGAAATGTGCTGTCCGAGCGCCTCAGTTTCTTCATAGCCGTATAACTTTTGGCAGGCTTGATTCCAAATTGCGATCGAGCCGTCCATATCTGTAGAAATCACCGCTTCGTGAAATTGGTCGATAATTTGACTTTGGAGACGCAATTTGTTTTGAGTTTGTTCCAGTTCGGCGATTTTTTCTTCGAGTAGCTTCTGAGTTTTTTCCAGTTGGGCAGTCTGCTTTGCCAGCAATTTTTCTAGATGTGAATTGCTGTGCGGCGGTGCTGATTCCAGGGGAGCGCTATTTTGATCCCGATTATTAAAGATTTCTTCAACACTTAGCCAAATCGCGGACAGTCCCTCTGTTTCAATTGCCCGCTCGGAAACTCGCACGGGTACGAGATGTTGGTTTTTATGTTTGTATGCTGCTTCGCACAGGTGCGCGTGGCTATTCTTTGCTTGACATTCTAGATATTTTTCTGGGCGAGCGCACTGTGTTTGCTGAATTTCCCAGTAGTTGAGGTGGAGAGTTTCTGCAACTGTGCGGCCGATAATACTTGCAAAAGCTGGATTTACGTCGATAAAAGTCCCGTCCGTCCGGCACAATGCCAGCCCGATCGGGCACAGTTCTAACAATTGGCTGCGGGAGCGATCGCGCTTGGCTTTTCCTAACTGGCTTTGCATCTGACCTAGCTGGACTTGGTTTATTTAATTATATCTTTATTATCTTGTTTATTTTTGTGAGTTTTATCCTTGATTAAGGAAGGGATAAGAAGGAAGTTCGGCAACGATCCCTCTACGGGATTTAACAAATGTAACGGATAGATGCTGAGCTTGGAGAGAAGAAGGAAGAGATTGGAGGTTCGAGGTTCGAGGGAAGTTCGGCAACGATCGCGCGATCGGGATTTAACGGATGGATGTTGAGGAAAAAGACAAGATGGGGAAACAAAAGTGAGTAATAATCAACGGGGAGGAAGAAAGAGGGAATGAGAAGAAACCCGAAAAATCACAAAAGAAGAAGTACAAAACTGGTACAAACACCATTAATTTATACATGGTATCTTCCCTCCAACCTTCTTCCTTCTTCCTTCTTCCGACGGACATCCGTTACATCCGTTACATCCGTTACATCCGTTACATAATCCGTTGCCGAACTTCCTTCAATTAATCGCGGGCAATACCTTCGGATCGGGCGGCCAACTGCACTGCACCGGCCACTGCAATGGCAACTCTTTCGTCAAAAACAGACGGTATAATGTGCTCTTTGTCAAGCTGAGAAGGACTGACTAAAGAGGCGATCGCATAAGCTGCTTCCAAATACATACTGGGCGTAATCGTGGTTGCTTTGCAGTCCAAAGCACCTCGAAATATCCCCGGAAATGCCAAAACATTGTTAATTTGATTCGGGTAATCGCTGCGTCCGGTTGCTATGATCGCCGCATCTTCCATAATTAATTCTGGCTGAATTTCAGGAATGGGATTTGCCATTGCAAAAACAATGGGATTCTCGGCCATCGAACGCACCATCGAACGGGTGACTACGCCGGGGGCGCTGACGCCTAAAAATACATCGGCACCGGCGATCGCATCTTCCAAAGTACCGCTCGAAGCCACAGCAAATTCTAGTTTTTCTGGGTTCATATCCGTGCGGTCTTGGGAGAGGACGCCTTTGGAGTCGCACATGATGATGTTTTGGGCACCTGCTTTACGCAGCAAGCGGGCGATCGCGACTCCGGCCGCACCGGCTCCGTTAATCACTATACACACTTCTGCGATGGTTTTTTTGACGATTTTCAAGGCATTAATTAATGCTGCCAAACTGACAATCGCAGTCCCGTGCTGGTCGTCGTGAAAAATCGGAATATCTAAGGTTTCCCGCAATCTTGCTTCGATTTCAAAGCAGCGGGGAGAAGAAATATCTTCAAGGTTAACGCCGCCAAAAACCGGGGCGATATTCTGCACTGTGCGAATAATTTCCTCAGTATCTTGGGTATTCAAACAGATAGGAAAGGCGTCAATACCTGCAAATTCTTTAAATAGCATGGCTTTGCCTTCCATGACTGGCAGTGCGGCGGCAGGGCCGAGGTTTCCCAGTCCCAAAACTGCGCTACCGTCGGTAACAATGGCAACAGTATTTTGTTTGATTGTGAGGTTATAAACTTGTTGCGGGTCATTGGCGATCGCAGTGCAGATGCGGCCGACTCCTGGGGTGTATGCCATTGCCAAATCTGACTGGCGTTTGAGGGAAATTTTGCTAACTACGCTGATTTTTCCGCCGCGGTGCAAGTTGAAAGTGCGATCGTACACGTCGATCACTCTGATATCTGGCAGTCCTTTCACTGCTTGCACTATTTCTTCATTGTGTTCGAGGCTGGAGGCATCGACGGTGATATCGCGAACGGTAGTGGCACGGGTTTGCTCGATCAAGTCGATTTGGCCGAAGTTGCCGCCGACAGATGCTATAGCGCTGGTGACTCTTGCCAGCATTCCCGGCTGGTTCGGCAGAGCAACCCGAATTGTTAAACTAAAGCTGGGATTTGGTGTCAGTTTTACCATGATGTCTTGATTTGTGATTTGAGAATTTCAATCTTAGATTTTATCGCCAATGTTAGGCATAAAATTTAATAATTCAAATTTTCAACGGAAATTTTTAACAAATTCTATGAGCCTGTGGTACGATCGCTCTGCACTGCCAGGGGTGTGGCTGGAAAACTAATCTTTTTTTGAGTAAAGCTTTGCTCTGTTTCTAGCTGGTGACCAGGAATTTCTTGATGGTACCCGCCACGTGATTTATCCGTAGAATCAATCCAAAATCTAAAATCTAAAATCCTCAAGCCCCCGCATTTATCCGTAAGGTCAATCTAAAATCTAAAATCTAAAATCTAAAATCGATTGACTCTCCCACAAACAGCCTATTTTCTGTCAATTTCCCAGCGAACCGCGAATATGAAGCGCGGGGGTAGAAACCGGGTTTCTGAGGTGAACCTGCGGAACTCTTATCTATTTTTGAGAATATTTCTGCTTATTCTGAACATCAGCCGATATTCGCAAAAATCTATTTTGCAGCGATACCGCCTAATTCCTGCTGCTGTCTTTTGAAGCGAGACACCCAGGAGAGTTGATGCGGCTTTTTGGTGGGCTTTATTGGAAATGTAAAAAGTAGATGCACGGCTGTTTGAGCCGGCAGGTAAAAATCTGAGCGACTGACAAGCGGGCCTTTGATATATATTTTGTCTGGTTTAACACTTGCCAAAGATTGCGAGTGCAACCTTGCAAACGCTCTAAATTACCTGCACGCTTTGCCCGATAATTCCAGGGAGTGTAACTAACAGACAATCTACCCCGCGCCGGCACCGGCACAGCTTGGGCCGAACCGTGTTGAGTTGCTGGTTGCTAACTGTCAATTTTACCGATCGGCCGCAGCATCGGCCCATATAATTGTAAAGAATTTGCAAGCCAGACAATCCGGGGGAACTTTTTCTAAGTCTTGCAGATCGACCGGTTGCTCTGCTTCGCTGCCGGGGGGAACTATGCACAGGGCAACTTGTCCGACTCCAGCCATGAGTTCGGCAACTCGCTCCAAAATACTGTCCATTTTGTCAATTAGTTGCTCTGCTGCATCCAGACTCGGCGCGATGATGAAAAAGGTTTTGACTCCATCGGGACAGGGAGCGAAGCCAAGGGTACACTCTCGTAATAGTGCTTGGGTGGAGAGACTGAAACCGTCGTAGAAGCGAGCGATTACTGCTTGATAAAAGACGTGGGTCAGAGAGCGATCGCCAAAAATAGGTTGAGATAACATAGCTGCTTCCTTTCGTAGGATTTTTGGGTGCATTGAAAAAATTTTAACATACCTTAATGTAAGCGATTTAACAAAATGATCTAGCGATCGAGATCAGTGGCTAGATGTGATAATTTTTAATTTGTGTAGCGATCGCAACTGTGATAAAATGTACTCTGTGCTATCACGGCCAATGCTTTTGATCGCATCAGTAGCTCAAAGCTAAGTACAAAATTTCCTACTAGGTGAGGAGAGGGGGAGAGGGCCAGAGGGAGATGGGCCGATGAAAATTACGTAAGTAGTCAGAGTATTATTGGCAAAAAGTGCTGAATCTAGAGTTTAAAATAAACATCCAATCAAAATATTAAAGATGAACTCGATCGCCCAACAGTTAAAAGCAAAATTTGAAAAAGCATTCACCGCTGCATTCGGCGAAAGTTATGCAGGTGCAGATCCGATGCTAGCCGCCGCCAGCAATCCCAACTTTGGGGACTTTCAGTGCAACGCGGCGATGAGTTTGGGGAAAAAGTTAGGAAAGCCGCCACGGGCGATCGCCTCGACAATCATCGAAAACCTAGATATTACTGACATCTGCCAAACCCCAGAAATCGCCGGACCCGGTTTTATCAATTTGAAGCTGAAACCGGCTTATTTGGAAGCGCAAATTAGTGCGATCGCCGCCGACTCGCGTTTGGGGATTGAACCGGCGAAAACGCCTCAGATAATTGCGATCGACTTTTCGAGTCCGAATATAGCCAAAGAAATGCACGTCGGGCACTTGCGATCGACAATCATCGGAGATGCGATCGCCCGTACCCTCGAATTTCAAGGCCACGACGTACTCAGAATCAACCACATCGGCGACTGGGGTACCCAATTCGGGATGCTGATCGCATACTTGCGCGAAGTTCACCCCGAAGCCCTCACAACCGCTGACGCCCTAGATTTAGGAGATTTAGTCGCATTTTACCGCCAAGCAAAACAGCGCTTTGACACAGACGAAACCTTCAAAGAAACCGCCCGCCAAGAAGTAGTAAAACTGCAAGCAGGCGCCGAAGACACCCGCCGCGCTTGGAAATTGCTGTGCGATCAATCGCGCCGCGAATTCCAAGTAATATACGACTTGCTCGATATCAAATTAACCGAACGCGGCGAATCGTTTTACAATCCATTATTGCCCGCAGTAGTCGAAGATTTAACCAACTTAGGTTTGCTAGTAGAAAGTGACGGCGCGAAATGCGTTTTTGTAGAGGGTTTCACCAATAAAGAAGGGGAACCACTGCCGCTAATCGTCCAAAAAACCGACGGCGGCTACAATTACGCCACCACCGATTTAGCAGCAGTGCGCTACCGCATCCAAAAAGACAATGCAAAGCGCTTAATTTATGTCACCGATTCGGGACAAGCAAACCATTTTGCCCAAGTATTTGCAGTAGCCAGAAAAGCCGGTTGGATTCCTGATGATGTCGAAATTGTCCACATTCCCTTCGGTTTGGTATTGGGAGAAGACGGCAAAAAACTCAAAACTCGTTCTGGGGAAACAGTGCGGTTGCAGGATTTGTTAGATGAGGCGATCGTCCGCACGCGCCAAGATTTAGAAGAGAGATTAAAACTCGAAGAAAGACAAGAAACTGAGGAATTCATTGCTAACGTATCTCGAACAGTTGGTTTGAGTGCGGTTAAGTATGCCGATTTAAGTCAAAATCGCGCCAGCAACTATATTTTCAGTTACGACAAAATGCTCGCATTGCAAGGAAATACCGCTCCTTATATGCTGTATGCTTATGTGCGCGTGCAGGGAATCCGCCGCAAAGGTGAGATTGATTTCGAGAATTTAGATGCTGGTGCAAAAGTGATTTTGCAATCAGATGCCGAGTTGGTATTGGCAAAGCATTTATTGCAGTTGAATGAAGTTGTGAATGCTGTATGCGGCGATTTGTTGCCGAATCGAATTTGTCAGTATTTGTTTGAATTAAGTCAAAAGTTCAATCAATTTTTTGAACAGTGTCCGGTTTTGAAAGCTGAGGAACCGTTGCGGACTTCGCGGTTGATTTTGTGCGATTTGACTGCAAGAACTTTGAAATTAGGTTTGGAGTTGTTGGGGATTAAAGTATTGGAAAGAATGTAAGTTTTTAACTCTTGTGAAACAGGCAAGATTCCAGGCGATGTAGGGGCGGGTTCGCTAACAATAATTGCCTGAAACCAACCATCTCGAAAACCCGCCCCGGCCTGATTGCACAACCCACATATTTATCAACCTGATTCTCGGTACATAGGGATTTGTCGTTGGGGCGGGGCGGGTTTTATAGATTGTCGGTTTGAGATTGAGATTGTTGGCGAACCCGCCCCTACATTGGTAGGGAAACGACATTGCCTCACTTTTATACTTAGATCCGATCGCTGAAATTCATCGAGAAAGTAAACCTTAATTGAAGGAGAATCACTCTGCATCAATACCTTCCCACAGTTCAGAAAGCGGTACAGTCTCTCCTGTCATTGCTTCGTGCCATCCTTGACGAAAACAGTCTTCGGCTGACTTCAGCGGTTCCTCATCCGCAAGAACAATAACGCGAACTCGGTAGCCTGCAAATTTGGCTGATTGGGCGAGAATTTCTTCCCAAGTTCCCTCTATTTCTAGCAGTTGTGTTGTCATTTTTTTCATGGAATTGTGACTAAGTTTATTTTAGCGTGTGAAGAAGTGCGATCTAGTACAATGACAGTAGCTTAAGGAATTATGGAGAAGAATTTAGAATTACTTTAATACCTTTTTCCAGTCTCTGAATTTCTGTCCATTGCGAATCAATCCAGGCTCTTTCAGCCTGACGTTGTGCAGGTGTTTCTTGCTGATATCTATCTTGCTTTTCGAGAAATTCATTGTAAAATCTCAGGGCTTTAACTAAAGCTCTACTTCCCTGGTATAATCTGTCATCAAAGATTGAATTGATGCAATTATCGACCGCGGTTGAAACCTGCTTTTTGAAATTTACAACCTCTTCCCAAAAAAGATCGCCTAAACGGTATTTCGATAAATCATCCAGATCCGAAATAAGTGCAGACCTCAGTGATTGGGTATTCCCAGGCAAGTAAACATTCGGCTGCTCAAATTTATTTGCTATCTGGCTAAAAGTTGAATTCATCTGATGATTCCACACATCTTTTGTCTGCTTATCTAAATTTTGGAAATACTGGGTAAGCACTTTTAAGTTAATCGTGCTAAGGTCTTGATAAACCAGATCCAGGCTGCGCTTAATGATTTGATCTATTTCCATACAAACAAGATTCATCACGATGGGAATATCTTTAATAAAATCATCCTTTTCTTTCCAGCCAATTCCTTTTTTTTGTTTTTTTGCTGCATCAATAAACCACTTCTGTTTAACGCGAACATCAAATATTTTATCCCAATAATCTTGAGATTCAGCGAGCGCCGAACTTTGACATTGACGACCTAGTTCATTAATTCTGACATGACAGCCGCTCAGTTCCCCAAGCTGTTGCCATATTTCCTGTTTTGAAGCTTGGATAATCCCAAGTTTGCAAGTCCAAACGTCTTCAGCGCGATCGATATCGTTTCGGCATTTTTGCACAACTTTCTCAAGTCTGGTGGCTGATTCCCTCAATTCATCAAACCCAGGCTGGACAGACTTAATTACGGTTGTAGCAGATTTCTTAATTTCTAAGGATTTATCATCATCCGCCGCGACGAGAGCCGAATATTGGGCGATGTTCTGAAATGCTTGCATGAATTCGTTCATTTAAGTAATTCCACTGTAGACTGACAGAGTTAACCATAATCAGATAATATATTATAATGTGTAATATTAATCGCTATTCAGGTAAAAAAATATGGTTTTTGTGTTTCCTCCTCACATACAGGCGGGTATTATCTCCGGCACTTATGAAGTCGTGAAGAATAGTGCAGGAGTATTATTGGGAATAGCTAGAGACAGGGCAACAGGTCACTTTGTAGGTACGGCAATTGGTATGGTTGCCGAGCCGTTGTTCGCTATTCCAGATTTTGTATTAGGTGTAGCGCAAATGGTTCAAACCGATCTGATTTCTCAAGAAACTTACAGAAGACTAGATGTGATTGAGTATGGCTTAAAATCTCTTTCGGCTAATGTGGGCATTCTGTCAGCATCTACTGCCGTCATTGGTGTCGGCGTGGTGGCCATAGCGGCATTGTCAGCCGTTAACCTTCATCAGACCTTGAAAATGAGGGAAGATATTAAGGAATTGAAGCTAACAGTTACACACGGCTTTATTGATATAGCGGCACTGCTGAAAGACGAGAAAGCAGAAGTTATTGCTGAAATTAAACTGTTAGCTGAAAGCATTAATTTTGAGCAACATCGTTTAATCTTAAGTCGAGCTTATCAGAAATTCGCTCAAGCACAGAGACTAATTCAAAATGCTTTATTAATGGAAGATAAACATACCAGAAATTCTACCTTAACAAGCGCACAACACATTTTAGCTAATGCTTTAGCTGACTATAAGCTGTTCGACATCTAAACTGCATTAACTAAGTTACCTTTATTGTTTATTTTTCGGTTCCATTTCATAATTAGTT
>NZ_JAUBTI010000155.1:0-11585 GCF_036702415.1 Microcoleus sp. D3_18a_C4
GTCCCCGCTCGCGTATTGTACAATACGCGAGCGGGGACGCTCGCACTGTAAATGCAAAACTGAGATGCTCCCCACGGGCACAACCTACCACTACCACTACTACCACTACTGGTATATTAGACCTCTCCAATAATTATTGTGGAACAGGCATCCTGCCTGTTCAAAACTTACTATTCGGTCGAGGTCTAATAAAAATAGTCTACAACAGCTTGGGCGACATCCTCCGTACCATTTTTATCCAATTTATCCGACAAACAGGGGGGATGCAGCGGTTGTCGCAAAAACTCCCAATCCCCCTCAAAAAACTCCGTCGCCGTCAAAATTTGATGTTCCGCATAATTTTGAATCCCTTCCAGCAACACCGCAGCTTCTGCAAAACCTTCTCTCCTTATAGAAACAACAGGTATTTCCAAGCGCAAAGCTTCCGCAAAAGTGCTGTATCCCGGTTTAGAAACTAAGCGCCCGCAGACAGGCATAATATCAACCGGACGGGGTAAAATCGGGAGAGATTTTGCAAACTCCTGATTTTTGACTTTAATCAAATTCGGCAAATCGGGAGCGCCCGCATCAAAAGTAATAAATTGCCAGTCGCTAAATTGCTGTAAATTTTGATAAGGAATTTCCTCTAAACCCAATCCGCCGAAAGTCAACAATACAGTTTTTTCCAGCGGTGTTTCGATGCCGAATACTTCCCGAATTTTTTCGTTACTGTAGCGAGGATTGCCGCCAGTCAAGCCCACATCTTGAATATTTGGGAAAGCTGGCATCGGTTCGTGCAAAGGAAGACGAAAAAGGCGATCGCACATTCCGAAACACTCACCAATCCAATCTGCCATTTCTAGAAATTCCCCGCCCCAATCGCGATAGATAAAATCCCACCCAAAATTGCTCATCATCCAGCAAGGAACCCCAGCCGCTGCTGCCATTCGCGTTGCCAAAGGAGGAATATCTGCCAGCACCAAACCCACCCGATTTTGCTTGATAAAATTAACTTCGCTGGCAATTAGGGAATTTTGCTTTTTCCGAATTTCCCGCAATTTTTCCAGCGTCGCGTCTTTATCCATATTCAAACTGTCAGCTTGCACGACTCCGACATCAAAAGCGCGGGGACGGTGGATAAAGTCGCCCGTAATATAAGATTCTAGCAGCCAGCGAGGTGCTGTTGTTGTGATAATTAGTAAGATATCTGGATTTAATTCTTGAATTTTTGCAGCTACGGAGGAGACTCGGACAGCGTGCCCGAATCCGTGATTTGTGATGGCAATATATAATGTTGGTCGAGACATTGATAATAGGGAATTAGGAATTGGGAATTGGGAATTGGGCATCGGCCAAACAGGGAATTGGGAATTGGAGGTAGAGACTGGAAGCCAACAAGGCCAAGCTTCAAGGGACGCACAACCAACAATGACACAATTAATAACTAATGAATATCGAATATGCAAGAACTCATCAATCGCGCGCACCCTCAGACCAAACAGGTAATTGATTAATTTTGTCCAGGGTTATATCTACATACTTTTTACCGTCCGCTGCTAGATTTTCCCCAAAATATCCCTCATCGCCGTCGTGCTTGTGAGGGCCGCTCAAAGCTGCTGCATAGCGGCCTTGCAAACGAGCTTGGTTGAAAGGAGAAGTCGCGTACCAGTACCAGCGACTCGGAAAAACTATGCCGCCAATATCCTCAATTGAATCGCGAGTGCCGCGAAAGTGGAAAATGCGATCGGCCTCTGCAAAACCATTTTCTCCCGAAAACACGCCTCCAACCGAAACAACCGTAATTTCTGCCTTCAGCCATTCTTTAAGATAGCGAGTAGCACCCAAAGCAACTTGGGCGCCGCCGCTAGTGCCAATTAAAATAACTTTCAAAGGTTGTTGAGGATTAACTGAAATGGGAGATTGAGCATTCATGCGATCGATAATTGCCTTAGCCATTCCCTGATTGTATGCAAACCCGTAGCGATAATCTAGAGAAATGGCAAACCTCCAGAGATTGCGAATTTTAATGAATATATCCCCCGCAATCGGCCCGCTTTTTGCCTGTTCTGCAAACCGCCAAAAAGGAGCTAGCCACCGCTCTCCTCCTAAACTTTTGTTAGAGGCTGAATAAGGAAAAACATCGCCCACTGCTACGCACTGCGGGTGACTTTTCACTAAACGCTTGAGAAAAAACTCTTCACCAGGGGTTAATTCATCCCCCGAAAAATCGCCAACTCCCGGTAAAAAGATTATATAACAATTGATCGGCGAAGACTTGCGGGCTTCTAAATTGCCCTTGTTTGAGGGCAATATCTCCGGCGGATTTTTCTTGATACCAAACGTTTCGGCACTTTGATTCAGCCACCATATAACAGTTCCCACCGGCGAAAGAATGCCCCAAACTAACAGGATTACGCCTGCGATGAGCAACAAATTTAAACTTCCCCCGCGCAGCCATGCAAGTATCCGTAAAATCAATCTTAGCATTTAATAAAATCTGGTAGAATGCCAATTAATTACCTAATTACCTAGAAATAGTTCGGTGATTCTGCTGTATTAGAGCTTATTTTGTAAAAGTTGTCAACTATCTTGAGGAGCAGGAGTTCAACGTGAAGGGAGAAGATTCAATTGCAGGCTTGGGGGCAACGCTTTGGAACGCACTTTCTTTGAATGGCAATTTTTACGAAAAAACTCCCTACACTCGCAGAACTAAGCGGATAGCTTTAACAATTGTAATTTTAGCTGCGCTGTCCCGCGTTTTGGGCAGTGCCGTCATTTTGTTAATCAATCGAACTGAGCTATCAGTGTTATTTTTAGCACTTTGGATAGATGGTTTGGCAATCGCGGGGGGTTATTATTTTTGGACTTTCACTATCTTTAAAATCGGGGAGTGGCTGAAACCGGGTCACGTAGCTTATAGGGAGTTGTTGGTTCCGATCGGGTTTGCTTACGCGCCCCAAGTGCTGAATTTCTTAACCTTAATTCCCTTGCTGGGAGAAGGAATAGAGCGGATATTAGCTGTGTGGAGTTTGCTAGCTGTAATTGTGGCGGTTCGCCAAGGTTTGGATATTCAAACTCGCTGGGCGGTGTTAATTTGTTTTGTGGGTTGGCCGTTGATTCAAATTGCGATCGGCTTTGTGAAAGTAATTGAACAGTTGCTTTCACGATGGCTTTAATTCATCAATACGGCAGCAGTATAGTAAACTCGCTTCCCTCTCCGGGTTCCGACTTGCCAATTAACTTTCCTCCATGTTGTTCAACCACAATTTGATAACTGATAGACAATCCCAAACCCGTCCCCTTACCTACCTCTTTAGTAGTAAAAAACGGGTCAAATATTTTACCCAGTACCTCCGAACTCATCCCCACACCATTATCAACAATGCGAATCGCTACTTGATTTCCTTCGGCGACTTCAGTCCAAATCTGAATTGTCGAGTCAAATTCTTTCCCTCTTTCGCGAGACAAAGCATCAATCGCATTAGTCAGTACATTCATAAATACCTGATTAATTTCTCCCGGATAGCAGTTAACTAAAGGCAAATTGCCGTACTCCTTGATCACTTGAATATCAATTAATTTGTGATCCAAAATCATCAACGTGCTGTCGATACCTTCGTGGAGATTAACCCATTTTCTATCTGATTCATCTAGCCGAGAAAAGTTTCGCAGCGACAGCACAATATCGCGAACTCTCGCAGCCCCAAATCTCATTGACTCTATCATTTTAGTGAAATCAGTCATCAAAAAATCTAAATCTATTTGCTCTGTTTCATTGACTATTTCTTGCACGGGATTTGGGTAATTATTTTGGTATAAACGTAGTAAATGTAGTAAGTTTTCAGCGTATTCATTGGTGTAATATAAATTTCCATAAATAAAGTTAATCGGGTTATTAATTTCGTGAGCAATTCCCCCGACCACTTGCCCTAAACTGGACATTTTTTCACTTTGAATTAGCTGCAATTGAGTGTGGCGAAGTTCTTCCAATGCAGTATGCAATTTCTCAGTTCTTTGCGCTACTCGCGTTTCCAGAATAGTATAAAAACGGGCATTTTCTAGAGAAATAGCTGCTTGTGCAGACAATATTCCCAAAAGTTCAAGCCTGTCGCTAGTAAAAGCACCTTTGGTTAAATTATTTTCTAAATAAAACATTCCCGTAAGGTTGCCTTGATGGATAATTGGCAATACCAGGATAGACAGGGGGTGATTGCTCGCAATATACGGGTCATATTGAAATTGATCGGATCGTGTAGCATCATCTAAAACTAAGTATTTTCTGGTTCTTTCTACATAGTCAATTAAGGAAATTGGGAGGAGATCAGATTCCGCAATAGGGAGAGATTGCAACAGAGTGACATCATTAAACTCACCTGTAAGTCCAGCTTCTATGAATAATTGATTACCTGTCTGGGCAAGAAATAATACTTTTTGAGCGCCTGCGTTTTCCTTCACAAGCTGTACGAGTTTCTCTAGCAAACGGCTGAGGATAATTTCGCTCGAAACAGCTTGAGATGCTTTGACAACAGTTGGTAAATCCAGCACCAAACTATTGTTGATAGTAGTTGTGGCAGTCGTGACCACATTTTTATATATTGCTTCTTGATTGCGATCGACTAAATAATGATAACGGGATTCTAAGTATTTAACTTTTGCTGTAGCTCCCCAGCGGATGTAGGCATAATAAGCTTTTCTCACATAAGTTCGAGCAATTATCTCTTTATCCCAAGATTGATAAAACTCTCCCGCTAATTCATAAGCTAATGCTTCTTCTTGGATGTAACCGTTAGCAGCCGCTCCTTTAATAGCTAAGTCATAATAATCCATAGCTGCAAGTTTATCGCTGAAAAGTCGAGCTTTCTCAGCTTCAACTAACTCGTACTTGTGCTGATAATTCATGGGTGCATGGTATGCCCACTTTTTCATAATTTGCTGATTAGAGTTAACAATAGCTAAGTCTGCTTCTTGATTGTCACTGTCAGGATAGTGAGCGAGGATAGCCAGCGAATAGTAGAAATTGTGTACCCCAACAGTGATTAAGCCGATCGCCCCATCTGCATATTCTGCCGCTAATTTACCGCTGGCAACAGCCGCAGCATAATCTTTAAGTAAATAAAGCACCATCAATTTAGCAACATAAGCTGCAAACAGCGACATTCGATTATTTTCTTTCTGCCAACGCGACATCACAGCAGGTTCATCCAACCTGCCGCTAACTAATCGTACTTGCTCTGCTGTTTGGCTTCTTAAGCTTGAAGCAATTACTTGCCAAATTTTAGCATAACCTATGGCAAATTCGTGTTTATTTTTCAGCACCAACTCCATATAAACGGTTTGTTTGTCTTTTACCAATTCTAGCGGTTCTCCCACCACAAACAAATTGGTAATATAGTGCATAGAATTATAAACTGCCCATTCTAAATCCCCAGTCTCGATACCAACTTTCATTCCTTCTATAAATGAAGCAAGTGTATTCTTAGTAGACTCTTTCCAGATTCTGATATGAGCATTAAACATTACATAAACCTTAGCTTTTTGTTGGCTAGCATTAAATTGTTCTAGCAGCTTTAAAGCGATTAGTCCAGCGTAGTAGCCAGCTTCGATTTCGCCTTCGAGGCCGCACAGCATCATTCCATAAAGAGTATAGGGAAAAGTAGCTAATGCTGAATGACCGCGATCGATACAAAGATTGACCATAGTCAAGACGAGGGAGGAAACAATTTCTGGTTTGGCAATATAAGCAGGAGGATAGAGGGCTGTCAGGATTTCCATAGTTGCCAGTTGATAAGGATCTGTCATAACTGGCAGGTTTTCTAATTCCTCAATTCGCGGCAATTTGGGCACTGCAATGGTTGGGCTATCTAATAGGTTTACTCCCAGCATTTCCAGCACTTCTAAACCTGTTTCAACAGCTTTTAGCATCTGGCTTTGAGCCTGATAAAATAGGATCTTTAGCTGATACACTTTCACTATGTCAAGCTGGTTTTTAGCCGATCGCAAAACCACTTCTGCCAAATTTTCTGCTTGCTCGAAATTGGTGTTTAAATATTCCGCTTCCAGCGTCTCTACATACAGCCGCAGCGTCATGCTATAGTTGCGATCCCAGCTATCAGGTGCTAATAAGGAAATTCCCACATTCAAATACTTAACAGCGGGTTCATAAGCGTTAGCTGCTTTTGCCTTATGTCCAGCCATTAAATTTAATCCTGCTAATTCCTCTTTTTCTGATGGCAGGCTTAGACACTCACTTCCTACATTCAACTGGTTGATAATATCAAAAATTTTCTCTTCTACTTTATCGGGTGGCGTATTTTCAAACAACAATTTACCGATGCTAAGATGAGTGGCTTTCTTTTCATTATCAGGAATCAGCGAATATGCAGCTTGCTGGACGCGATCGTGCAAAAATTTATAGCCGATTCGCGAAGAATCGAAAGTTAAATTAAATCCGGCTTCTCCATCTAAAAATAAAGGAATGAGGTAACTCTCATTCAAGGGAAGTATTAACCCCGCTTGCAACGCATCCCAGAGTTCAGTCGCAGTGACTGACGGAGATTTTGCGTTGACAGTAGAGAGAACATCTAAAGTGAATTTGTCCCCAACACAAGCCCCCAATTTCAAAACTTGTTGTGTAGTCTCTGGCAATTGTTGAATCCGACTGGCTACCAGTTCAACTACACTCTTATCTGTGATGCCAATAGCGTGAATATCCTCAATGTTCCACTGCCACTGCCCTTTTATTCCGGGAGACAGCAGCCTGGGAAAGTCAAATCTCAAAAGTTTTTCTTGATAAAGAGTGTTGAGCAATTGCGTCAAGAAAAAAGGATTGCCACCACTCTTATTCCAAATTAACTCCGCTAAAGGTTGAATTCTTTCTGAGTCATTCAATGTCTCAGAAATTAACTCAGTCACATGAGCTAAAGAAAGAGGTTCCAGCACTAAATTGTGGAGAATAATCCCCGTTTTTTGAAGGTACTCTACTGTTTGCATTAAAGGATGGGTAGAGCTAACTTCATGGTCTCGATAGGCTCCAATTAATAGTAAATATCTGCTATCTGGGTCAGTCGCCAGCAATTCCATTAATTTCAATGTCGCTGAATCTGACCACTGCAAGTCATCGATAAATATGACTAAGGGATGCTCTTTTCGCGCGAATACGTGGATAAATTCTTTGAATAGCCTGTTAAAGCGGTTTTGTGCTTCTGTGGGGGCAAGTTCCGCAACCGCAGGCTGTTTGCCAATTACCAATTCTAGTTCGGGAATCACGTCAATAATTACTTGTCCGGCATCGCCTAGTGCGGCTAAAAGTTTATCTTGCCAATCTTGTAATTTTTTGATATTTTCCGTAAGTAACTGCTGGATCAAAGATTGAAAAGCTTGAATTAAAGATGCGTAAGGTATATTCCGCTTGAATTGGTCAAATTTACCTGAAATAAAATAACCCCGCTGTCTGGTGATGGGTTTTTGAATTTCGCTAACTACGGCCGATTTGCCTATACCTGCATAACCCGACACTAATATCAGTTCAATTTGGGAAGGGGAATAATTTTCTTCGCAAGGATTAGCTACACGTTCAAATGCTGCCAATAGTTCGCTGACTTGTTTTTCGCGACCGTACAATTTTTGAGGAATCAACAACTGACTCAATATATCTAAGTTTCCGGGCGTAAAATAGACTATCTTGCCTGTAGTTTCTAACTGATGCAAACAATTTTCTAAATCCGCTAACAATCCGCCTGCTGTTTGATATCTATTTTCGGCATTTTTAGCCATTAATTTCATCACAATTTGTGAAATTGCTGGTGGAATGTCGGACTTAATTTGCTCCGGTAAAATTGCTTGAGAAGCTATGTGACTGTAAACTATTTCTAAAGGGTCGTTACTCATAAATGGTAATTGACCTGTCAGCATTTCATATAAGGTAATCCCGATAGAATAAAAGTCGGTGCGGTAGTCGAGGGTGCGGTTCATTCTCCCGGTTTGTTCGGGAGACATATAAGCAAAAGTACCGACTATAGAGTTAATATTATTTATTTGGGGATTTTCTTTGGACAATCGTGAAGCAATCCCGAAATCTGTCAGTTTAATAATTCCTGTTTCGCTGTTGATGATGATATTGCTAGGCTTAATATCTTTGTGAATAATTTTTTGAAGGTGCAGATATTCTAAGGCTTTTATGAGTTGAATGCCCAACCTCAAACAGGTGATGACTTCGAGCTTTTGTCGGGACAGGAGGCGATCGAGAGATTCGCCATCAAAGTCTTCTAAAAGCAAGCCGAGACGGTTGTCAAAGGTTTCTAGGCTAAGGACTTTAACTAGGCCCGGATGGTCTAAATGTTGGCGAATGCGATACTCGTGCTTGATCCGGGTAATTGCATCGAGGGTGGGATATTCAGCTTTCAGGATTTTGAGTACGGTTGTATCCTGGTGGGTGGGGATTTTTCCTCGATAAATAATCGTTTCGATACCTTCGTGGAGAGTGGAGTGGATTTGGTATTGCGAGAGAAATTGCATGGAGTTCTGCTGAGAGTTGAAAATATATGTGATTCTAGTCTGTGTTCGCTGTTGACTGTGGGCTGTTGGCTGACGGCACTACCACCCTCCCTCAACAGTCAAAAATCTTGACATGGCAACTGTTATATGCTTCATTCAACCATGTACTTAGGCAAACAAAAATCAAGCTTAATTTACTGGAACAAGAATATGATTTATACATAACAATGATATTATTCATGCAATCCAGCCATTTTGCTACTATTATTCTCAATTAATATCCGATCGACAGCGGACGGCAACCACACCCCTACTATTCGGGTCTCCCCACTGTCCCTACCCCCTTAGCAAGATACATTGTTAGAGAACGAAATACACAAAAATTTACATCTATAATTTGTGTAGTGTTCCAAATCGCTCCTCACCAGCAGCGATACAGCCCTCGCCAAGACAGTAGGATAGAAAAAATATGTTTGAACGCTTTACAGAACAAGCCATTAAAGCAATCATGCTAGCCCAAGAGGAAGCGCGGCGCCTCGGTCACAATTTTGTAGGCACCGAGCAAATTCTTCTGGGACTCGTCGGCGAAGGCACTGGCATCGCTGCAAAAGTATTACTGGATATGGGCCTCAACTTGAAAGAGGCGCGCAATGAAATCGAAAATATCATCGGTAGAGGTTCCGGGTTCCTCCCGCCAGAAATTCCTTTCACACCCCGCGTCAAGCGCATTTTTGAGACGGCCCTCAACGAAGCGCGGCAGTTAGGGCACAATTACATCGGCACCGAGCACATCCTGCTAGGGCTGATTCAGGACGATGAAGGGGTGGCGGCGAAGGTGCTGCAAAACTTGGGAATCGATCGCCAGAGAGTCCGCACCCAGGTAATTCGTGCCGTGGGAGAAGTCGCGGCGGTACCCGGAGGTAGGGGAGATAGCGGCGATCGCAAAATCCCGACTTTAGAAGAATTTGGCACAAACCTGACCAAGTTAGCCGCAGCAGGCAAACTCGATCCCGTCGTGGGCCGCGAAAATGAAATCGAGCGTGTGATCCAAGTGCTCGGCCGCCGCACGAAGAACAATCCAGTGTTAGTAGGCGAACCGGGAGTCGGCAAAACAGCCCTCGCCGAAGGCCTAGCCCAGCGGATTGTTAACAGAAACGTCCCGGAAATTTTAGAAGACAAACAAGTAATCAGCCTCGATATGGGTTCGCTGATTGCTGGTACAAAGTTCCGAGGCGAATTTGAAGAACGGCTGACGAAAATCATGGCCGAAATTCGCGCGGCCGGCAACATCATTCTGGTCATCGATGAAATTCACACCTTAGTCGGTGCAGGCGCAATTCAAGGTAGCATGGACGCATCCAATATGCTCAAACCAGCCCTTGCCAGAGGCGAATTGCAGTGTGTCGGCGCAACAACCTTGGACGAATATCGCAAGCACATCGAGCGCGACGCTGCCTTAGAACGGCGCTTCCAACCGATCAAAGTCGGTGAACCGAGCGTGGCTGAAACAATAGAAATATTGTACGGCTTGCGATCGGCTTACGAACAGCATCACAGACTGACAATTTCCGACGCAGCTTTAGAAGCAGCGGCTACACTGTCAGACAGATACATTAACGATCGGTTTTTGCCAGACAAGGCGATCGACTTAATTGACGAAGCAGGTTCCCGCGTCCGCGTGATGAATTCGCAAACCCCCCCCGAAGTTAAAGAGCTCAAAAAGCAACTGCCTGCAGTAACAAAAGAAAAAGATGCAGCCGTGCGCGAGCAAGACTTCGACAAAGCTGGAAAATTGCGCGATCGCGAATTAGAAATTGAAGCCGAAATCGCCGAAGCGACGATCAACAAAAGCCAAGTCAAAACTTCTCCCATCGTCACCGAAGAAGACATCGCCCACATCGTGGCTAATTGGACGGGAGTACCGGTCAGCAAGCTGACAGAATCCGAATCAGAATTGCTGCTGCACATGGAAGACACGCTGCACCAGCGCTTGATCGGTCAAGAAGAAGCTGTCAGCGCAGTTTCTAGGGCCATCCGCCGCGCGCGCGTAGGCTTGAAAAATCCCAATCGCCCGATCGCCAGTTTCATCTTTTCCGGCCCCACAGGCGTGGGCAAAACGGAACTTACAAAAGCCCTAGCAACATATTTCTTCGGTTCCGAAGAAGCCATGATTCGGTTAGATATGTCCGAATTCATGGAACGCCACACGGTTTCCAAACTCATCGGTTCGCCTCCGGGTTACGTCGGCTACGACGAAGGCGGCCAACTAACAGAAGCAGTCCGGCGCCGTCCTTACACAGTCATCTTGTTCGACGAAATCGAAAAAGCTCACCCGGATGTCTTCAACATGATGCTGCAAATCTTGGAAGACGGCCGCTTAACTGATGCTAAAGGTCGGACAGTAGACTTTAAGAATACCCTGCTGATCATGACCTCAAACATCGGTTCGCGAGTGATTGAAAAAGGCGGCGGCGGTCTCGGTTTCGAGTTTGCTGAAAGTGCCGCAGACGGGCAGTACAACCGCGTTCGCAGCTTGGTAAACGAAGAACTGAAACAGTTTTTCCGTCCCGAATTTATCAACCGCTTGGATGAGATTATCGTCTTCCGCCAGTTGAACAGGGAAGAAGTGAAGCAGATTGCGGACATTATGTTGCAGCAAGTCTTCAGCCGCTTAACAGAACAGGGTATTACTTTGTCGGTGACAGACCGATTCAAGGACTTGTTAGTTACAGAAGGCTACAATCCCAGCTACGGTGCTCGACCTTTGCGCCGCGCAATCATGCGGTTGTTGGAAGATGTACTGGCTGAGGAAATGCTGTCTGGGAAGCTGAAAGACGGTCAAAAGGCGATCGTTGATGTGGATGAAAACGGTCAGGTTAAGGTAGTGCCCGATGGTTCATCTGAGCCAAAATTGCCCGAATTCGCATTAAGCCATTAATGCACTCTACCAACGGATAAATACTGTTGATTAAAAACCCGGTTTCTTCGAGAAACCGGGTTTTTAATTAAAAAATACCAGTAAAAAAAAAGCAACTTAGGAATGAGAATTAAATAACTTAGAATTTTGATGGTTCTTGTGGGATGGGCGTCCCGCCCGTCCAGAAAGGGCGGGC
>NZ_JAUBTI010000156.1:0-11439 GCF_036702415.1 Microcoleus sp. D3_18a_C4
GAAGGCGGTTGAAACCGAAGCCGACTTCCTCCCCGTGTCTAAAGCCAGGGGCACGCCGGGCTCGTTCTTCGGTGAAAAGAGGAAGTCTCGCCCGATCGGGAGACATTGCTCAAAGCTTTCCCTAAAATATTCAAAGGTTAGTTTAGATATTTACGTATAATATGGCCACAATGGGGGCAACCCAATGTTGGTTGGTTCCTCATTTTTAATTAACGCGATCGCCTTTACAACAATTTTTATAAGTATATTTTGCTGTTAAGTCTACTACCAGATTTCCCACTTAGGAGGCTTGATGTTTCAAGGTTGACTTAAAACGATAGTGACTTAAAGTTATCATCGATCAGGCTGTTTTAGTCGCAAGCTGACGCTGGATTTTTTTTACCATTTGCTGAGTTTCCAAAGTCGGGAGAAAGAGGAATTTGTATTGAGTGACTAGGTAGTTAGCTGTGTGCTTGTGTAACTCAGATACTAGGTTATTAATCTTGATGCGAATTGGGGCTGTGGTTTTTCTGATTCAATACCGCCGAAGTCGCTTGAAGTCTCAAATTTTTTCCAGCCAAATGAGAGAGATTAGTTGGTTTTGCTCAGAGGCTCATCTGTCAATACGATTGATATCTAATTGGCCTCTTCCCAAGATTTTTGAACCGTCAAGCTTACGTCACAAAGGTTCGGACACCATGATAGAATCAAAGTAATATTGACTGACCCAAAACTAGAGTAGCTCAAAATTTGCCCTGGGAGCTCATGCAGCCGACGATCGGGCAGTGACCGATCGCAGATAATTAATCAAAATATATTTCACAAGGGCGATCGAGGCTTTCGTAAAAGCTATCATCACAGAACATAGGTCATCTTTAATTTAGTACAGCTAACCGCGCCACCACGGACGGTGTAATTTGAGCAAACAATTTGGGAAAATAGAATTAGCCTGGGAGGGGGACACACCCCGCCCCGCTTTTCTCTCCCGGTACGGGGAATCCCCAAGTGATGTGCCCTGACGCTATAACGAGAGTATCCCGCAAGTTAATCAGGTAAGTAAGCAACTTAGCACTCAACGAACAAGATTTGATTGCAAGGATTGGCAAATCCCTCCAACATCTCGTCAATTTGTGGACGAAGCTTAGAGGGGACTGCGAGCTTACACTGGAGAGATAGGGATTGAGCAAGAAAATGATAGCTGATCCATAAGCAAAAATCCGAGGGTTAAAACCCCGCGTTGCTTTTCCTCTCAGCACTCTTTGTGACTGAGTTTCCCACCTATTGAGTGTTTTTTATGACTAGCACATCCCCGCTGCGCTCCACATCGATAGTTGCTCTAAGCACTTTTACTCCGGCTATCACCAAGATGATTCAGTCGGGTTACGTCAACGGCGAGCAAGTGAAGCAAGCTCTAGTTGATAGCCGGAACTCCGGCAAGCGGTTGACGGAGGTGTTAGAAGCACTTACCGGGCAGCCGTTGCCTCCAGAATTGCTGCGGCTTTACAAGAAGCAGCAGATGTTTGAACGGAAGATAGTCTACGGCGTTGAAGCATTTGACCCGGAGATGAGCGAAATGTCTAACGAGCAACTCGGAGTTATGCTCGACGCATTGAAGATTTCGATCGACATTTGTCACCAAGGTCGGTTTTTACCCGTAGCGAAGACTGAAACTGAGCCTGCGGCGGTTTTAGTGGCAATGGTAGATCCCGACAACCTCAACGCCATAGAAGATTTGCGGCGGATTTTACAGCCTCATGGCTTGGCTTTGCAGCGACGGGTGATTACGCCAGACGACTATCAGGACATAACTTCTACCTATCAAGACGAACAAGTTAAGAGGGAAGCTAAAAAAGCTGAAATCGAAAAGCAGAGAAAGATGGATTTAGGGGAGGGAGATTTTGGCGAACTCTCCCTAGTAGAGGAGAGCACCGACCAAGAAGACCTCGCTAACACCTTGGACGATGCAGAGGCTGCTCCCGTAATTAAGGCCGTCAATATCATTTTGGCTAAAGCTTTGTCGGAAAAGGTGTCTGACATCCACGTAGAACCTCAAGAAGAGTTCATGCGGATACGGATGCGGAAAGATGGGGTGCTGCAAGAGTATTTCCGGTTTCCCAAGCAGGTAGTCCAATCGATTACGGCTCGTTTCAAGATTATTGCCAACCTGGATATTGCCGAACGCCGACAAGCTCAAGACGGCCGCATCCGCCGGGTATTTGAGGGACGCACGGTGGATTTCCGGGTGAACAGCTTGCCTTCGCGGTACGGCGAAAAAATCGTGCTGCGGATTTTGGACAGTTCCAGCACTCAGTTGGGTTTGGGTTTGTTAATCTCCGACGAAGAAACTCTGGCTTTAGTGCGAGAGAGTGCTAGCCGTCCGTTCGGACTGATTTTGGTGACGGGGCCGACGGGTTCGGGCAAGTCAACTACTCTGTACTCGATTCTGGCGGAACGGAACGATCCGGGGGTTAATATCAGTACGGCGGAAGACCCGATCGAATATGCTTTGCCAGGAATTACCCAATGTCAAGTAATTCGGGAAAAAGACTTGACTTTTTCCAACATTCTGCGGGCATTTTTGCGGCAAGACCCTGACGTGATGCTGGTGGGGGAAACGCGGGACAAGGAAACGGCCAAAACGGCTCTGGAAGCTGCTTTGACGGGACACTTGGTGCTGACGACGCTGCACACGAACGACGCGGCCGGGGCAGTCGCGCGTTTGGCAGAAATGGGCGTAGAACCGTTCATGGTTTCGGCCGCTCTGTTGGGCGTGTTGGCTCAGCGTCTGATGCGGCGGGTTTGCGACAAATGCTGCATTCCTTACCAGCCTAGTGCCGCAGAACTCGGCAAGTACGGTCTGTCGGCTTCTCAAGAAATTGATCTCACTGTTTACAAAGCCAACGTTGTACCCGTGGAGGAAAGGAAGGAACTCGCAGAACGCGAGGAACTTTGTCGGAAGTGCGCCGGCCTAGGCTACAAAGGGCGGGTAGGGGTTTACGAGTTCCTGAAAAATACTGAGCGGCTTCAAACTCTGATCACTCAAGGAGCTCCCACAGAGCAAATTAAGGAAGCAGCAGTAGAAGAAGGGATGAAAACGCTGTTGGCTTACAGCTTGCAGTTGGTGCGGGAAGGCGCGACTACTTTTGAAGAAGTCGAGCGGGTGACGTTTACAGACTCTGGCCTGGAGGCGGAAATGAAAGCCAAACGCAAGCAGGGACTTACCTGCAAAACTTGTCAGGCGGAATTGAAGCCGGAGATGCTGGATTGTCCGTACTGCTTGACGCCACGCTTTTTGGATTGATTCAACAGTTAACTGTTGACTGTTAACTGAGCTAGATTGGTCAATAACTATCAATTCGATCGAGGAGAGGTATCTATGGGTCTGATGATTGAAGACGTACTGGAGTCCCTGGTAGAGCAAGGGGGTTCGGACATACACATCCAAGCGGGCGCGCCTATATTCTTCCGAGTCAGCGGTAAACTAACTCCTCAGACGCAATACGGAGACATTCTGTCTGCTGAGGAAGTGCAGATCCTGATTTTCCAAATGCTCAACAATATGCAGCGCAAGCAGTTGGAAATGGAGTGGGAACTCGACTGCGCTTACGGCGTTCGGGGATTGGCTCGGTTCCGGGTAAATGTCTACCGGGAACGGGGTGCTTGGGCTGCTTGTATGCGGGCTCTGGCTTCTAAGATTCCTAACGCAGATGCTTTAGGCGTGCCGCAGGTTTTGCGGGATATGACGGAAAGACCCAGGGGTATGCTGTTGGTGACGGGACAAACGGGTTCCGGGAAAACTACTACGATGGCGGCTTTGTTGGATCTGGTCAACCGGACGCGGGCGGAACACATTCTAACCGTTGAAGACCCGATCGAATACGTGTTTCCCAATGTCAAGAGTTTGTTTCACCAGCGCCAAAAGGGCGAAGATACTAAGAGCTTTGCTAATGCGCTGAAAGCTGCTTTGCGCGAAGATCCTGATGTAATTCTGGTGGGGGAAATGCGGGACTTGGAAACGATCGGTCTGGCAATTTCGGCGGCAGAAACGGGTCACATGGTGATGGGAACGCTGCACACTAATTCGGCGGCTGCAACTATCGATCGGATTTTGGACGTGTTCCCGCCCATTCAACAACCCCAGGTTCGCGCCCAGGTGTCTAACTCTTTGGTGGGAATAGCCAGCCAAAATTTGGTAATAAAAATTGGCGGCGGCCGTTGCTGTGCTATGGAAATCATGGTGAATACTCCTGCTATGTCTAACTTGATCCGGGAGGGCAAAACTCCCATGATTTACTCCCAAATCCAAATGGGGGCAAAATTGGGTATGAGGACGATGGAAATGGCCCTCGCGGAACTTTACAAGAGCGGTAAAGTCACTTGGGAATCGGCAATGGCCAAGGCTTCTAAGGCTGACGAACTCGAACGCTTGATCGGCCCGGCACCTGTGGGTAGCGCCCCGGTAAAAGCTCATTAATTCCGTCAGCAGTCATTAGTCATTAGTTATTAGTCATTGGTCATTAGTCAGTTGGCCGTTGACCGTTGTTATTAATTATGGGTAACAACTAACAACTAACAACTGACAACTGACAACTGACAACTGACAACTGATAACTGACAACTGACAACTAAGTTTTAATAAATTTTCAGAGGTGAGCTGTGGCTACCAACGTTATCCGCCCAAAACCGAAAGGTGGCTTTGATTTCGGTAAGATTCAGGAGCAAATTGAATATAACCTTACCAGCCTTACTGTTAAGGATATGGCTATTTTTGCTCGTCAGTTTGCGGCTATGTTTAATGCAGGGGTGGCGATCGTTCGATGCCTTTCTGTGCTGCACGAGCAGTGTTCTAATGCTAAGCTGAAGCGAGCGCTCAGGAGCATGAATGCGGACGTTCAGGAGGGGATAAACTTGGCAGAGGCGATGGCTAAGTTTCCTGATGTTTTTGACCAACTGTTTATCAGTATGGTGGCGGCGGGAGAAGTCGGGGGGGTGCTAGATGAAACCCTAGACCGTCTGGCGGTGATGATGGAAAAAAATCACAAGACGGAGGCTGAAATTAATTCGGCTATGTCTTATCCGAAGACGGTGTTTTCTATCGCGATCGTGATTTTTTTCGCAATGACTATATTCTTGCTGCCAACTTTCGCCAAAATTTTTAAGGATATTGGTGCAGATTTGCCAGCATTTACGTTGTTTATGTTGGCAATTAGTGCATTTTGTACGGCTTGGCCTCCCATCCAACAGATAACAGTTATTGGGGTGATTATAGCGCTAAAAATTGCCTTCGATATGTACTACAAAACTCCCATAGGTCGCCTACAAATTGATAGAATTGCGATGAAAATGCCGATTTTTGGCGATTTGATCGAAAAATCTGCGGTGGCTCGCTTTTGCGTGATATTTGGGTCACTAACGCGATCGGGCGTGCCGATTCTCAATTCTTTGGAAATTGTGCGAGATGTGGCGGGGAATCAGGCGATATCTAATGCGATCGAATATGCGAGACAGGAAATTCAAAGCGGCGGCATGATCAGTATTGCTTTGCAAGAACAAGCTGTTTTTCCGTCTTTGGCCATTCAAATGATGGCAATTGGCGAGGAGACAGGGGAACTTGACAAGATGCTGATGAAAGTTGGCGCTTTCTACGAAACGGAAGTGGAAGAAGCAGTAAAAGGACTTACCAGTATGCTAGAACCTCTGATGATTGTCGTCGTCGGTGGTATCGTAGGTTCGATTTTGCTGTCGATGTATCTGCCGATGTTCGCAGTGTTCCAGAAGCTGTAAAAAAGAGCTAATTAGTTATTAGTTATTAGTTAGTAGCAATTAACGCCTGACCAATGACTATTTCAATCGTCCCCAGGCTCTGCCTGGGCAGACTTTTGGAGGAGGCACATCCTCGATTAAAAAGAGAAAACAATTTGGAGGCTGTGCCTCCAAATCTTCCTTACCAGGGTCTTCCCATTGGTGAAAACTTACGAAAATGTCACAAAAGTCAAGTAGGATAGGCAGACAGAATTAACTGCTGCCTAATCCTGGCTTTACGCTCCACTTTAAACGCATCTTAATTTGAACCCCAAATATGCTACAGTTAAATCCGAATAAATTTAAATGTAGTTATTCTAGTTGATGGATGCTATCAATGGCAAAAGGTTGGGAGCATCTCAGTTTTGTAAAAAGCATTTTTTTTATTGTAGTGCGAGCGTCCCCGCTCGCGTATTGTACAATACGCGAGCGGGGACGCTCGCACTGTAAATGCAAAACTGAGATGCTCCCAAAAGGTTTTACTCAAACTTTAAATCACCAACCAAAACAAACAGATTCATTGGCTTCGGTGAATATATTAAAGGCCAGTTTTTTAGAATATTTAGCCAATTTGAACGACCCCAGAATATAAAAAATAAAAAAAATTACTCAGAGATATTACAGGGTAATCGCATCTTAATTAAGGTATAAGCTGTTACGCATTTAAACCATTAACGCTCCAGGTAAGGTGCGTCAGCTAGAACACTGACTATACATGGGAAACGCTTATTTACGCTCCGCACCCTACTATCCTCCTTTAAATGCCGAACAGCTTAATGGTGAGGGAAATTTTTTAAACATTTGACAGTATCTTTCAAGCGCAGCTCGTAAACTAAGGAAGGAAAATTGAGTGTGATGCTGATAGCCAGCTAAGCACGCTCGCTGGGGTTCCACCTAGTTGATTTATCTCCATCAGGTGTTCTTGTCTAGGCCGTGTTTTCAAACTATAACCACAACAGAATGCAGGCGATCGCGATCGTGGCTGTATAATTGGCAGGCGGCTTCTCATATCGAATAGCGCTCCGACTCCATTGCTTGAGTCGGTTGATAGCACGTTCAACAATGTTCCGTTAGCGGTAGATTTGACGGCAGCCTTTTTCCATCTGCCTCAGTGAGGGATACCTGCCGGGAGTCCCTTCCCAGTTTAACTGCTTGTTGGTCGCCCATCCCGTCTCCACCGCCGCCCTGCCTCTGGCGGGTGCATTTTATGTGATTTGTCAAGTACAATTTATACCAACTTAGATGGGATTACCCTGACTAATAACCAATAAATATGGTTCACTTTAACGTTGCCTTTCAACACTTTAACTCCTTCACCGACATTACCCTATCCCTGGCCAAAACTTTAGACCAAATGGGAATTCCTATTTCGGTCGAACCTTCAACAATAGCCTCTCCTCTCAGCCGCCATTCCACAGCAGAAGAAAACGACCTGCTAGAGAAGTGGATGAACACCACACCCTCAGATTTATTTCATATCAAATGGTCTCATTATTGGAAACCTTATTTTTTAAAAGAACTCAACGGACATCTCAACTTAGAACTTTTTGCTATCAATTACGAATTCGCCAAAAACCATGAGGATTATGATTACTGGATTTACGATGCTGTTAACACTGCATCTCACAAACTAGCCGTCAGCCAATATTCTAAAAACGTTTTAATAAAAGCTGGATGTCCGGCGGCTAACGTATCAGTCATGCCTCTAGGTTTCAATCCTTTAATCTCGCAACTCTATTTGCCCAGACCGCAAAAAAACCAAAAAGATGTAAAGTATATTCTGCACATGACCAATTCTTTTGATTTGTATAGATTTGGCACGGATCTGGCCCTTCAAGCTTTTTGGGAAGAGTTTAAAGATGATTCTAACGTAGAGTTAATAATCAAAGATGGCGGCAAAAATACTGATAGCATAGTGGAACATCTCGTAAATATCGAAAAACAATTCGGCAAGTTAAAGGCCAAAATTCTGATAATCCCTAAATTTTATAATAAAGCAGAACTAGCTGATTTATACTTGTCAGCAGATGCTTTTTTAGCTCCGTTTCGCGGCGAGGGTTTTGCGATTAAAATTTTGGATGCGTTTGCAGCAGGTTTGCCCGTTGCTATGACTATGTACGGCGGCCCGACTGAGTACGCCAATGCTAATAACTGCTATCCCATTGCTTACGATCTAATTCCCGTGGGAAAGTGTTACGATACTGAGTATCTAAAAATCAGAAATGATCCTCATTGGGCAGAGCCAAATGTTCAGTCGGTTCGCGAACAGTTACGAAAAATTGTTGAAGACCCGATGCGTTTTCAGGTAGGTCAAAAAGCTAAAGAGACGGCGGATTTATTTAATTGGGAAGCTGCCGCTCAAAAATTGCTAAGATTAATGCGAAAGTTGTTTTAGGAGCAGAAATTATGGGACTCGAACGCAAAATGTTTAGGGGAATGTTTTCACCCGGGGAGGTGGTACGATTGAAACAGCCTTGTTTTACTCCCGGTCGATTGTTTGAGCCAGGAAAATATAACGCTGATGAGTTGCCGGATATCGCTTTTGATATGGGTTTGGTAGACCATTTGCCACCAGTCAAAGGCAACAGTTCAGAAAATGTCAGTGTTCAGAACCCGCCAGATCAAAACCTTGAGGACTAAACTCCCGTTTGCAGTAAGGACTTCAGTCCTAAAAATCCCCATTTTTAGTAAGGACTTTAGTGCTGAAAATTAAAATAAATAATCAAAGACTCAAGTCCTGACTGCAAAAAAGATAAAGCCAATTTAACCATTTTGCTCTATCTGGGCAATTAACTCTTTCAAAACTTGACTAGCTTTATCGTTCTCTATCTGACAAGTTCCGGCATTCTGGTGCCCACCGCCGCCATATCTTAACATTAACTCCCCAATATTAGTTTTAGAAGTTTTGTTAAAGATTGACTTGCCAACTGCGAAAACAGTATTTTGTTGTTTCAGACCCCAAAGTACGTGAATCGATACATTGCACTCAGGGAACAAAGCGTATATTACAAAACGATTCCCTGCATAAATCACCTCTTCGTTACGCAAATCCAAAACAACTAAATTATTATAAACTTTGGCGCAGCGCTGTATTTGCTCTTTAAATTTTTCTTCTTGCTCGAAGTAGAGGTCTACTCTTTCTTTTACATCAGGAAGCTGCAATATTTGGTCGATGGTATGATATTTGCAGTAATCGATTAACTGCATCATTAACTGATAATTGGAAACGGTAAATTCTTTAAACCTTCCCAAGCCGGTTCGGGCGTCCATTATGAAGTTTAACAGCACCCATTCTTGCGGATGCAGAACCTCTTCTTGGGCAAATTGAGCAGAATCTGATTTGTCAACTGCCGCCATCATCGCCTCAGAAATATCAGGAAACTTTGCTTGACCTCCATAATATTTGTACAGTACCCTAGCGGCAGACGCTGCATAGGGATCGATGATGTGGTTAATTTTGATTTTCTCGTGTCTAAGAGTTTCGCTGAAATGGTGATCGAAAGCTAGATGAACTCCCTCCACATAGGGTAAATTGGTGCTAATATCGTTATTTGTTATTTCGATTTTTCCATCCTGCATATCTTTAGGATGCACGAATTTAATCTCGTCGATCATATCGAGTTCTTTGAGCAAAACGGCACAGACAAGACCGTCAAAATCGCTGCGGGTGACTAATCTGTATTTTTTAGTGAGTGGCATATGCTTCTGTGATACGGAGGAACTGATCACCAGCTAATATAACGTATTACCTGATCGCTTTCCAATATGAACCCAGACCCTTACGCTTGGATAGAGAAGTCCCTGGACACTGTTCGCCGGGCCGATTGGTATCGATCGCCACAATCGATCGAAAGTTCCCCTGGGCCTGTGGTAAAGTTAGCAGGCCACAGCCTGATTAACTTTGCCAGCAACGATTATCTGGGACTTGCCGGCGATGACAGGTTAATTCAAGCTGCTATGGCTGCAACTCAGGAATTTGGTACGGGTGCGACGGGTTCGAGGTTGGTCAGCGGACACCGCGATTTGCACCGACAGCTCGAACAAGCTATTGCTAATTTAAAACAAACTGAAGATGCTTTAGTATTCAGTTCGGGATATTTGGCGAATCTAGGGGCGATCGCATCCGTTGTCGGCAAGCGCGATTTGATATTATCTGACAAGTACAACCATTCGAGCCTGAAAAACGGAGCCGCACTCAGCGGTGCAACTGCCCTAGAGTACAGTCACTGCAATCTTGAGGATTTAACGGCAAAGCTAGAGCAAAATCGCGCGAGATACCGCAAGTGTTTAATTATTACCGATAGCGTCTTTAGCATGGATGGGGACTTGTGTCCGCTGCCGCAGTTGTTGGCTGTGGCCGGAATCTTTAACTGCATGGTATTAGTAGATGAAGCTCACGCTACAGGAGTTTTCGGTGCTAGCGGTGCCGGTTGTGCAGAACATTTCGGGTGTACGGGAACACCGCTGATTCAAGTGGGGACACTCAGCAAAGCTTTGGGAAGTTTGGGCGGTTACGTTGCGGGCTCTGCTGCTTTAATTGATTTTCTGCGTAATCGAGCTCCGAGTTGGATTTATACTACAGCATTGACGCCTGCTGACGCGGCGGCTGCTTTGGAAGCTGTGAGAATTGTACAGCAAGAACCAGAACGCCGAGTTCGGTTGCGACAAAATATCGAAACTTTCAAATATTGCGCGATTACCAATCACCAATTACCAATTAGTAATTCCCTCTCCCCAATTTTCAGCCTTCCGTTAAAAGATGCAGCCTCCGCTTTAAAAGTCGGCAGCAAACTCAAGGATATGGGTATTTTTGCTCCCGCCATTCGGCCTCCGACTGTCAGCGTGAGTCGAATTCGGATTTCGCTGATGGCAACTCACGAGCTCGCACACCTTCAGCAGTTGGTAGAGGCGCTGAAGCAAGTTTTGAGTTTTGAGTAAATATTGGGTACGTACCGCGCACCGCTTGACTAAATGTAAATGTTGGGCATCGGGCATCGGGCATCGGGCATCGGGCATCGGCCTAATGACTAATGACTAATGACTAATGACTAATGACTTCTGATTGTCAAGATATCGCTATTGACTTATGGCCAATCTTATACAGTAGTTGGGTCGATCGGTCAACAACTGTAAATTTTTTGTAAATTTAGATACTTTTTGGAATTTAGCGCTATATTAGAGAAGTAGCAGGTACACCAAATTTTATATAAGGAACGTCCACCATGAACACAAATCGTCAAAACGTAAAAAAAGTAGCAGAAACCCACCGCGCTAACATTCACAAGCAACTGATGCACCGCATAGAAGTAGCGAGATCCAGTGGCAATCAAGATTTGGTTCGGGTGCTTGAAGAGGAAATGAGACAGCTTTAAAGAAGCTGCCACTAGAATTTGCCCGTAGTTTGGTTTAGAGGGTTGTGCGAGAAATGCAGAATTCCGGCAACCGCTACCTGTGAAGTGTTGACTCCTCTCTTAGTTGGTAGGAAAAATCCCGGTTTCTTCAAGAAACCGGGATTTTTTATTGAGAAGGAAGAAGAAAGAAGGAAGAGGGAACAGTTACGCAACTGGCACATGGTGAGGGCGCGATCGGGAGCATCTCAGTTTTGTAAAAAGCATTTTTTTTATTGTAGTGCGAGCGTCCCCGCTCGCGTATTGTACA
>NZ_JAUBTI010000157.1:0-11050 GCF_036702415.1 Microcoleus sp. D3_18a_C4
TTAAGAATTGTTTTATAAAAAAAAACTGATGCACAAATATGATTTTCTGTCAACTTAATTTAGATGCGTTTACCCTGGGGGCGTCACAGGAAGAGTCGCCTGAGTTTTTGCGGGGAAAGCAGCGGGCGAAAATGGAGGCGATCCAACGCTTGCAAGCAGTAGGCTTGACCGATGAGCAAATTGCGAAATGCTTGGATATGACACTAGAAGAGATTCGACAAGTCGATTTGACAGAATAGAATATAGAGCAAAGGCTAATGGCTGATGGATTCCCGGCTCAAGCTTGGATAGAGCATCCGATATCTAGTTTTGGTAACTCGCCCAATCCATTTTTCCACTGGGTTAAAATAATAGATAAGTCACTTTAAAATAGATTGACCGTGAGATTCATTAACCCCAAAATCGAGTTTGCCTTCAAAAGAATCTTCGGCTCCAGCGAAAGCAAACCAATTTTAATCAGCTTTCTCAATGCCATGATTTATGATGGCAATCCCACCATCGCCGACTTAGAAATTATCGACCCGTATTTAGCATTGAGAGTTCCGTATCTCAAAGACTCTTACCTGGATGTCAAAGCCCGGCTTGCAGGAGGCGCAACTGTAATTATCGAGATGCAAGTTTTAAATGTAGAATCTTTTGCGAAACGGGTGGTTTACAATACTGCGAAAACTTACTCTACTCAACTGATTCGCGGTGAAGGTTACTTTAAGTTAAAACCTGTAATTGCTTTGACAATTACTGATTTTGAAATGTTTGACAATGACCGAGAAGTAATTTCTCACTTTGTGTTCAAGGAGAAAAAGCGTTTATTTGATTATGTCGATCCAGAGATAGAACTGATATTTATCGAATTGCCGAAATTCAACAAACAATTGGATGAATTAGAAACTTTGACTGACAAGTGGGTTTATTTTATGAAAAATGCTCCCAGTTTGGAAGTAGTACCGCAAACAATGGAAACAGTCTCGGAAATACAGCAAGCGTTTGCGATTGCTAATGAAACTAACTTGAATCCAGAAGAGTTGGCAGATTTAGAAGCACGCGAAAGGTATATTCTGGATCAGCAGGGAATCTTGCGAAAGGGAATTGAAGAAGGACTCGCACAAGGGCGAGAAGAAGGCAGAGAAGAAGGCAGAGAAGAAGGACTCGCTCTAGGAATGAGAGAAAAGGCTCTAGAAATTGCTAGGCAACTTATCAATGTCCTTGACAATCAAACCATTAGTAAAACAACTGGTTTGAGTGTTGAAGATATCGAAAACTTGCGGGAGGAATGAAAGGAAGGGACAAAGTGCGATCGCACAATTAGTAAACCTTTTATCGCTACTAGGCTCAGCCTGGTAGCGCAGGTTTTTGAGGCTTTGCCTCTTTGATTGAGAATGACGCAAAATATTAACTCTCATCGACATAATCCTCAAGGATGAGTCTGCCCTCTCTCTAAAGGAAGATTTCAATAAACCAGTAAATTCCGTATGATGCTGTAAAAGTCAGTTAGAGGGGAAAGCTATCTCCGACTCTAGCTCCGAATAACTGACCAATCTTACAATATAAAAAAATACATCTCATGACATCAGTCACTCCCAATCAAACTTCCTCTCAATACGAAGTTAGCGAACCCGAAGAAAAAATTGACTCTCTGGTAGAAGAAGTTAAGCCAGAAAGCGAACTCGATTTAGAATTCCTCTACACCAGAGACATTGAATTCCGCCAAGAAACAATTTATTTCCTTGTAGTCGATCGCTTTTACGACGGCGACCCCACAAATAACGAAGGCCCCAACCCAGAACTTTACGATCCAGAAGGGAAAGATTGGGGCAAATATTGGGGGGGCGACTTGCAGGGAGTTATCGACAAACTCGACTACTTAAAAGATATGGGAGTTAGCGCAGTTTGGCTGACTCCACTGTTCGAGCAAGTTGAAGCATTATTTGTCGAACAAGCAGCAATTCACGGCTACTGGACTAAAGATTTCAAGCGACTAAATCCCCGCTTTATTGCCACAGGCGACAATCCTTCTATTAACCAAACACAAGAAAGTAAAGATACGGTATTTGACAAATTAGTATATGAGTTGCACCAGCGAAACATGAAACTCGTGCTCGATATTGTCTGCAATCACAGCAACCCAGATTTTAGCGGCAAAAAAGGGGAACTCTACGACGACGGCGTAAAAATAGCTGACTTTAACGACGATGAAGATGACTGGTATCACCACTACGGCGAAGTCAAAAACTGGGAAGATGAATGGCAAGTCCAAAACTGCGAACTGTCGGGTTTAGCAACTTTCAACGAAAACAATATTGCATACCGCAATTACATTAAGTCAGCAATTAAACAATGGCTGGACAGAGGTGTTGATGCTTTGCGCGTTGATACAGTCAAGCATATGCCTATTTGGTTTTGGCAGGAATTTAATGCTGACATTTTAACACACAGACCTGATGTTTTCATTTTTGGCGAATGGATTTACAGCGACCCTAGAAACGATCGTTCTGTGGAATTTGTCAACGAGTCGGGGATGACTATTTTAGATTTTGGTCTGTGCGTGGCAATTCGAGAAGTATTGGGAAAGGGTGCGGAGGCGGGATTTCAGTTAGTCCAAGATGTCCTGAATTTGGATCACCGCTACTACGGGGCGACGGAGTTGATTACTTTTATTGACAACCACGATATGCCGAGGTTTCAGTCGTTGAATCCCGATCCAGAAATGCTGCTGTTGGCGATAGGTTTAATTATGACGACTCGCGGCATTCCCTGCATTTATTACGGCACCGAACAGTATCTGCACGATGATACAGATGGGGGAAATGACCCCTACAACCGCCCGATGATGGAAAAGTGGGATACTGATTCGCCGATTTACCGAGCTGTGCGTTTGCTGTCGGGATTGCGGCGGCTGAATCCAGCTATTTCGATGGGGAGTCAGTGGCAAAAATATCTAACTCCTGATGTTTATTGTTACGTGCGCCGCTATCGCGATTCTGTGGTGTTTGTAGCGATGAATCGTGGCAATTCTGTTACAGTTGAAGAGGTTGATACTGAGCTGCCTGATGGAGAGCATACGGAGGTTTTATCGCGCCGCAAGTTTGAAGTTAAAGATGGGAAGCTGTACAATTTAGAGTTGGGTGCGCGGGAAGTAATGATTTTTAGCCGCGTCGGAGAGCGAGTTAAGGCGACAACTATTGTGCGGGCGCAGCTTAACAGCGTTCAAACTCAGCCTGGGGAAAGAATTGTGGTGATTGGAGATTGTCCTGAATTGGGGAATTGGGATATTAGTAAGGGCTACCCGTTGGAGTATATCAATACTAATACTTGGTTTGGGGAAATTCCTTTTAATGAAAGCGCGGGTAAGTTGATTTCTTATAAGTATGCGCTGCTACGGGAAGGACAGTCGCCGCTGCGAGAAAATCTGGTTTGTCGCCGCTGGGTTTTAGTTTCGGAAGGGACTGTGAAATGGCGGGATAAGTGGGCGAGTGGACGGGAGTCGTGATTTTTAATCAACAGGCTTTCCGGCCTGTTTTACCAGTTTTTAATGAACAGGCAAGATGCCTGTTCCACAACCAAGTTTCTGTTTTGTGGAACGGGCATCTTGCCCGTTGCTGATATTACGAGTTTAAAGCGATCGCAACTTCTCGACTAAAATATCGACATAAGGTTCGCTGCTGTGCTGGTTCACAACCATTTCGTAGCCCCGCTGCGCTTGAGATTCAGCTTCTTGAGGATTTTTTAGCAAATGGACGATCGCCTCGCGCAAACCTGCTGCATCTCCCACATCTACCACTTTAGCAATATCCGGGGCCGTTAAATAATCGACGAGACCTTGAGTCCGAGTAATGGCAACCGGCCGCTTGCAGGCCATTGCTTCCAGTAAAGCCGTACCTCCAGCAGCATATTTATTGTCTACCAAACACACTGCAATTACGTCTGCATCGCGGTAAAGCTGCACTAAATCCGGCCATTCGTAGAATTTGCGCGACATATTTTCTGGCATAGTATCGGGGAAAGCTTGCGATAAAGCCTTGGCATCTTTAGAAAAACCGCTAATTTTTACGTCAACATCTAAGTCAGCAGTTGCTGCTGCTAAGAGTCGGTAGTCGCGCTTTTCTAATCCGACGCTAACAACTGTTTGCCGCTTTTTCTCGCCAGAAGCTGGGCCAGGTGTGAAAAATTTGGTGTCTGTCTGTTCTAGAAGCACTAAAATGCGCGATTCAAGTATAGCTAAATAGCTGCGGAGGAAGTTTATTTGAGGGCGGGCGTTGACAATGAATACGTCAATTTTGTCAGCCAAACCGAATAGTTTCAGGGCGACGCGGCCGCGCAGCCGATCGATATTGTGGAAAAATACAACAATTTTCGGGCGATTAGGCAATTGGCCACACACCGCCGCTACTGGAATCCCAATGTCCTCGCCCGTACAAAATATCACGTCGTCGCTGCTGACTTGCTCGGACAATTTGCGCGCGGCGGCCCAATGTTCGGGTTTAGAAGAAATTTTCGATCGCAGCTTGTCAGTCAACGATATCGCTTCGCCATCCGGCGCGTGGACGGTGGCATTTAAGCGTTCTCTGAGAGCCCGCAGGACGTGGCGAGGGCATTTGCCGAGTTGTGCATCGCGGTCAATCCCATCTAGGTCTATTTTGCGACCTAATGCCATATGGTATTTCAAAGTATTCTCCTTATAATTGTGGTGCTGGTACAAATTATCTAACCTCATAAAATTCTATCCTCTACTGTTGAAAGTGCTGGTGCGATCGATCAGTCGATTTTAGATTTTAGATTTTAGATTTTAGATTTGACTCTACAGATGAATCTGGGGGGTTCTCCCTAATGTCTAAATTTTTGTGAGTTCCACCAATCCGGTCTGGGGCTTGTATCGCAACGGCGCTGGTCGATTTGAGATTTGAGATTTGAGATTTGAGATTTGAGATTTGAGATTTGAGATTTGAGATAAATCTGGGGGGTTCTCCCTCATGTGTGAATTTTTTTGAGTTCCACGAATCCTTTCTGGGGCTGGTATCGCAAGGGCGCTGACGGTTAGGAAACCGGGTTATCGACACCTGCGCGCAAATCCTGTAGGAATAAAAAACAGTGACACGCGCCGATCGATTCCGAGGACTTAAGCTTTTATGCTGAAGTTAGCTAAAAAATTTATGTTTAACCTCATGTATATTTCTCCAGAGCAAGACCAAAAAATTCGCTACACCCTGCGCGAGTGCGGTCAAGAAGCTTACAAGCTCGCAGCCCAACCTTTTGAAGTTTCGGAGAAAGGGCCCAACGACTACGTGACGAGTATAGATCAATACCTAGACCGACAACTATCGGCAGCATTTAGCGCTTTGTTTCCTGAAGACGGCAGGATCACGGAGGAAAACGCCGCCTCCAGAGCAGCTTACTGCGCCAATTACCAGCGCCTGTGGTGCATCGATCCCCTCGACGGAACTGAAGAATTTATTCGGGGAAAACTGCACTACGCTTCGATGGTGGGGCTGCTGCTTGAGGGGGAACCGATGGCCGGCTGGATCTACGCCCCGGCTTTTGACCAAATGTATTTTGGCGGCAAAGATTGGGGATTGTTCCAAACTGTGGGAGCCCAAGCGCCGCAGCCGATCGCCCTGTGCAAACCCCCGGCTCCGACAGCGGAAAATTGTAAAATTATTCTCGGAGACAAAGACCAAAAAAACTACGCCCGGGCGATCGCCCAAAGCATCCCCGGAGCCGAATTTTACTCGCTGGGAAGCTTTGGCTTAAAAGTGATGGAAGTTATCTTCGGTCGAGCTGGTTTGTACCTGTATCTTAACGGCAGAGTTAAAGTGTGGGATACCGCCGGCCCTCTGGCTCTAGCAAAAGCAGCCGGATTGGTTTGTTGCGACTTGCAAGGTCAACCGCTGAGGTGGACTAAAGATGCGATCGAGCCGGAGACTCTGGCCCACACGCAGTCAATCGCGATCGGCTGGCCGGAATACATAGAACCTCTGTTGGGCAAAGTTCAACAGGCAGTGGCAGGCTTGTAAACCCGTTTAAGATTAAAGAATCTGCCAATTTTACGTGAACCGGGCCTCTGCACCCTTATCATCAATTAAAGGAGCAACGGATTGTTTGTGTTCCCAAACATCGATCGTTCCCTAGCTGTTGGGTGTCGCCTAATCATATTTCCCACCTCCGCGAGTTTGCGTCAGGAACCTCAGCCCTGACGGCGTGAGGCTTGGAAGAGTAATCTGACAAGCCATTCTGACGGGCCTTGCGTCTTAACTGACTGCGTTTTTTGAGTCACGACACTCCTTGAATGCGAAGCCAGTTTTGGGCTCTGTCGCTGAAGGTTAAACAGCTCTCAGGTAACAGGGGCAGTGCTTTGGGCCCAACAAGCTCACTAAACCAACGCGCAGGCTAACATCACCCCGAAAGGGAGGCTCGAAAGAGCAAAACACTATGCGTACAGGGCTGGGAAGTTTGAGGCGGTAATTGTCCCGCTGAAAGTGCAACACAAAAGCACACTCCCGCCAACCAGTCCCAAGGCGGTAGTAATCAAAAAAAGACAATATAAAGCCGTCCTAGAAGGACGGGGTTTCTACCCATTTTTTTGATGAAGACAGAAGCTTTCAGTGAGCTATTCCCTCTATTTAAGGGTGCTAACCCAGAAACCTTGGGAGGGCTGCTATCAAATGCCGTCAAGCATGAGTATCCCCCGGGCCGAGCTGTGGTGATGGAGGATTCTTGGGGCAACGCGATTTACTTTGTCGTGTCTGGCTGGGTAAAAGTCCGGCGCTTGTCAAACGATCGAGCTGTATCAATGGCTATTTTAGGACGGGGTGCCTTCTTCGGCGAAATGGCCATTCTGGACGAATCTCCCCGATCGAATGACGTACTTGCTCTATCGCCCGTGCGACTTCTCAGCGTCACAGCTCAGCGATTTATCCAAACGCTGTTTAAAGACCCGCAATTGCACCACCGGATGCTGCAACTGATGGTACGGCGGCTCCGCCAAACCAATCACCGCTATCAACTCCGAAACCGCCAGCCAGCGGTTAAACTAGCAAATACTTTAGTCGAGCTGGCAGAAAACTACGGTCAGAAAACTGCTGAGGGCAAAGAGATCTTCAATATTCCTTATGAAGACTTAGCTGATGTCACAGATATCACCCTAGATGAAACCAGCAAAATTATGGAAAAACTCGATAGTAAAGGTTGGATCAAAATAGATCCAGACCGCGAAACTATCCATTTGATCAACCTCAAGCACTTGATTAATTTGGCAAGTCAATGACTGATGTTACTTCTTTGGATACCTCGTCGGCTGCCGACAACCGTCAGGGGCAACTAACAGCACCGACAATTCAATATTCTGTGGCGATGCCCAATCCTGAATCCCACCTCTTTGAAGTAACTTTGCGCGTGCAAGGTTGGTCGGAGCCGGTTCTGGATTTAAAAATGCCTGTCTGGACTCCCGGTTCTTACTTGGTTCGAGAATACGCCCGCCACCTGCAAGATTTTAGCTCCCATGCGGGCGATTCCCTACGGGATAGCTACGCCGCGCGTGCTTTACCTTGGCGCAAGCTCAGCAAAAATCACTGGCAAATCGAGACCGATTCGGTGTCAGATGTCACGGTTTTCTACCGCATTTTTGCCAACGAACTGACAGTGCGAACCAATCATTTAGACTCGACGCACGGTTATTTCAATCCGGCGGCTTTGTGCTTTTTCTTGCCCGGTTTTGAAAGCAACTGCTACACCGTAACCGTTGTGCCACCGCAGCCCGGATGGCGCACCGTTACGACTTTGCCACCTGTTTCCGGCCAAAATCTTACTTTCGCTGCTGCGGATTTTGACACTCTCGTAGACAGTCCTTTTGAGATTGGCTGTCACGAAGTATACGAGTTTGAAGTGATGGGAAAACCCCACCAGCTAGTTGTTTGGGGAAAAGGCAATTTAGAACCAGATCGGGCGATTCGAGACATCCAAAAAGTGATCGAAGTCGAGGCAAAAATGTTCGGCGGTTTGCCTTACGAACGCTATGTGTTTTTCCTGCATTTGTCCGGCTCTGGTTTTGGTGGTTTGGAGCACAAGGAGAGCTGCACTCTCAACTATCCGCGTTTTGGTTTTCGGGCTAAGGAAAAGTATGAACGCTTTATTCAGTTGGTAGCTCACGAGTTTTTTCACCTGTGGAATGTCAAGCGCATTCGACCGAAAGCTCTCGAAGTATTTGACTACGAAAAAGAAAATTACACTCCTTCTTTATGGTTCTCTGAAGGCACTACCAGTTATTACGATTTGGTGATTCCTTTTCGAGCGGGTATCTACAGCGTGAAAGGTTTTTTCCAAGGTATGGCTAAGGAAATTACTCGCTTGCAGACGACTCCGGGGCGGAGCGTGCAGCCTCTGAGCGAGTCGAGCTGGGATGCCTGGATTAAACTTTATCGCCGGGATGCTAACAGCGACAACTCGCAGATTTCCTATTATTTGAAAGGGGAAATTGTGTCGTTTTTGCTGGATTTGTTGATTCGCGCAAAACACGGCAATGAGCGATCGCTCGACGATGTGATGCGTTTGATGTGGCAGAAGTTTGGCAATGCTAATTCGGCCCAAAACGGCGATTTTGACCTGAAGTCGGGAACAGACGGCAAATCGGCGCATTTAACCTCAAACGGACAGTTAAATTCTCCTTCGCTGCCAGCAGAAATAGGCTTTACTCCCGAAGAGTTGCAAAGTGCGATCGAGTCCGTCGCCGACATTGATTTGAGCGACTTTTTTACGCGCTATATTGACGGTACAGAAGAGTTGCCTTACAACAAGTATCTGCAACCTTTCGGGCTGGAACTCACCGCAAGTGAAACTAGCGAAACACCTCGCATCGGTTGGACGTTGGGAACGGAAAACGGGCGGGAAATGGTTAAATTTGTCGAAGTAGGATCTCCGGCACAATTGGCCGGAATTGATGCTGGAGACGAGTTGCTGGCGATCGAAGGTTTTCGGGTAAATGCAGAACAAGCGGGCGAGAGACTAAAAGATTTCAAGCCTGGGGATATCGTCTCGGTGACAGTTTTTCACCAAGACGAACTGCGGACTTGTCCTGTTACTCTCGCCGCGCCGCGCCCGATGCGTTACTCGATCGTGCCGGTGGAACAGCCCACCGCTATTCAGAAACAAAACTTTACTGGATGGCTGGGAGTTCCTTTATCAAAATTGTGACCTAACAGAAGGTGAACGGGAAAGAAAAGACCAGAAGAAATCAAGCTCAATTCCCAATTCCGCTAGCATCATCCTGGTAAAATTGAATCACCCGTCAATACTCAACTATCATTCAGTTTTTCGACTGACAGTTAACAGTCAACAGTCAACAGTCAACAGTCAACAATAATTCCGGTTGCACCGGAATTAATATTACCAATTACCAATTTTGATTATGCAAACCCCACCTCCTCCATCAATTACGCCCCGCCAGATGAATCTGCTGAGAATTGTTGCTTCTATGGCCTGGGCTGACGGCCAACTCGCCACAGAAGAAGTTAATTTAATGCTCGATCGCTTTTGTCGTTTGTTTGCCCCTGATACCGACGGACAACAAATGCAACAAGAACTGCGGGATTACGTCATGCAAAATATCCCCCTTGACGAGTTGATCGGCCAACTAGAAACTCAAAATGAAAAGGAATTAGTCCTGCAACTCGGCTATGAAGTGATTTCATCTAGTTCTCGCACTCCCGATGAACCAAAAATTAACGCTGAGGAAGCCGCAGCTTATCAAAAATTAGTACAGTTGCTCAATCTTCCAGAGGATGCGGTCAAGCGTATTGAAGCTGAATCATCGGCAGGAGATAGTTCGGAGGGAATTGTCGAGAAGATGGCTAAAAAATTAGAAAAGTTCATCAAAGGTTAATTTTGGACTTGTGCGCGCTTTGCTTAGAAACCCGGTTTCTTCCTAGATTTCTCGTTACTAAACCTGGAATTTTTCCTAGAAACCGGGAATAAGCCCCCCATGCGTAAGTCTTGTTAGGTAAGTATCGGAATAATAATTTTATGAGTGCAACTATTTACAACTAAAGCTGAAGGGAAACAAACCGGATTGTGACTCCCAATTTCCTAAGATATAGTAACAAATAAACACCGAAAAGTTGAGAATGTTTTTCATAGCCGAGAACGGTAACAGAATTTGCGTGAAGCGAAGCTATCCCGCAGGGAATCGCCCTTCCCGTGCGCTGCCTTCCCCTTAACGATAATTAGGGACTTAGGCAAAGCCTAAATCCCTAATTGATCTACCGATTTTTGGCGATGACTGAAAGTGAAGCCAACCAGTCATTAGTGCGGTAACTTGCTGAGGGCGTGCCAAGTTCTGTAGCCGACAATTCCATCTTGCGGTAAAGCCTTGCTCAGTTGCAATTGTCGCACTGCTACATCTGTCATCGGCCCGAATAATCCGTCAATGAAGCCGAAATAGTATCCATTGATTTTCAAGACATTCTGAACAATTTTAACAGCATTACCAGAACTGCCCTTCATGACGATCGGCATATTCACAGGTGCACCAGAGTATAGTGCTTCCCAAGTGATAGGGCCGACAATCCCATCTTCTTTTAAAAAGACGCGGTGTTGATAGCCTATGACCCCGTTTTGAACTTGGACGCCGAAGATACCGTCAATGGCGCCGAAATAATAACCCCAATGATATAGAAGCTGTTGTAGTTCCTTGACAGCTTGACCTGTTGAACCCCTTTGCAAAGTCGGTTTGTTTACTCCAGTGGTTGCAGCAAATGCAAGAGTTGATTGAGCAGTAGTATCGGCGACGAGAGCCATAGTTTCATTGTTCAAGCTTCTTTCTTCGGTGTACATAATGTGGTTCCTCTCAACATTTAAGTTTTTGTCTTTGATATTTCAGGTATAACTGGTGGGATTTGTGGATGCACAGTCGCTTTTTGGAGTGTCACTCCTGTGAGTGTCACTCGTTTGAGTTACCCGTTGGTTTGTCGTAAGGATCGCGAATTAAATAGGGCTTGCTGAATAATCGATCGCTTTCTGGCGATCGGGAGTGCTCGATATATTTAAGCCGAGTTAAATATGAGTT
>NZ_JAUBTI010000158.1:0-10904 GCF_036702415.1 Microcoleus sp. D3_18a_C4
ATGCCTGTTCCACAAGAAAATTCACTCTTTGTGGAACAGGCATCTTGCCTGTTCTTGAGAATGGTGCAAGATGTGAGGCAAGATGGCTGTTCCACAAGAAAATTCACTCTTTGTGGAACAGGCATCTTGCCTGTTCTTGAGAATGGTGCAAGATGTGAGGTATCTGAACCGCAGACTGACAATTTATATCGGCTTTTTAAGCAAGAAAAATCAGCGTTCCCTTGCTCATTTCCAAAGTATCGCCCATTTGCATACCGTTGTGAAAAGCACCCAAAATCACCTCGCTAGTTTTGCCAAAAGCGATCGCCCCGCTAGCATCAATTCCAATTGCGCCAAAATCCCGTTGACGTTCGTCAGCTTCAGCAAAAGAACGCTCAAAAGCAGTTTTCAAACTCAAACCATCCGTTACCCGAATCACAATTCGCGCGGCCAAACACTCGTCCATAATGTGCTCGCCAATCCCCGTACAGCTTACCGCCGCACTTTGGGCCGCGTAATTTCCCGCCGGCATCGCCGAGTCGCTAACCCGCCCGATGCGCTCAAAACCCTTGCCACCTGTCGAAGTCCCAGCAGCCAAGCGTCCATGCACATCCAAAGCTACGACTCCGATCGTACCCACACCGGCCGGTTCGGCAACCACGTCAGCCATTGCTTTGCTAAAATTGCCTTGGCGTTCCTGCATCCACTCGTGCAAACGCAAATCCGTCATCGGATCGTAAATCGGCAATTGAAGTTCTCGCAGTAATTCCGCCGAACCAAAATCCGAGAGAACTCGATCGTCCGAATGCTGCAAAAATTGAGCAAGTTCGATCGGATGTTGAACGCGAGAAACATTAATCGCCCCGCTGAAACGCTGCATCAAACCATCCATCAGCGAAGCACTCATCCGAATTTGACCGTCCGACTGCACTACAGAACCAGTACCGGCATTGAATCGCGGGTCATCTTCCAACAATTGGCAGCCCCGCACCACTGCATCTACGGCACTTGCACCGTCTTTCAGCAGCGGATAAACTTCCTCCAAAACATCGTAAAGCGATTTCCGCACCGCCTCAATTCCGCCTTTACTGTGTAGAGAACTGCCGGCACCGCCGTGAATAACTAGCTTTGGTTGCACCTGTTGCGATGCCATACTTTTTAACCTAAAATTTTTCCTTTGCAATCTTAGCTTCGATCGAGCAAATTACCCTAAATTCTTAATCTTAAGCGGCCAAACGGCGGCGACGACAACGTTCGGAGCAGTATTTGACCTCATCCCAGCAGTCGGCCCATTTTTTGCGCCAAGTAAAAGGTCGATCGCACACTGGGCACATTTTTGTCGGTAAATCAGATTTCGATCGTTGCTTAGCCATGCTAATTTTGACAATAGATTAACTAACTCACATCTTGTACCATTTTTAGGAACAGGCAAGATGCCTGTTCCACAAGAGTTAAATTGGATTGTGGAACAGGCATCTTTCGATTATGAACAGGCTTTCCGGCCTGTTCCACAAGAGTTAAATTTGATTGTGGAACAGGCATCTTGCGATTATGAACAGGCTTTCCGGCCTGTTCCACAAGAGTTAAATTTGATTGTGGAACAGGCCGGAAAGCCTGTTGCTGAGGAAACAACCCGCATCTTGCCTGTGGTTGAGGCCTGTTCCACAAGAGTTAAATTTGATTGTGGAACAGGCCGGAAAGCCTGTTGCTAAGGAAACAACCTAATTTCTGCCAAACACCTCCCCAAATAAAAATGCTCGAAACGGCCGGCGCCAACATCCGAATAGTCTTAGTCGAACCTGCAGGCCCATTGAATGTCGGTTCTGTTGCCCGCGTCATGAAAAATATGGGTTTGCACCAATTAGTTTTGGTAAATCCCCAATGCGATTATTTAGGGGAAGAAGCCCGACTGATGGCTGTTCGCGCCGCCGACATATTGGAAACGGCCAAAGTAGTGGAGAGTTTGCCGGCTGCTTTGGTTGGGTGTGTCAGAGCGATCGCAACTACAGGGGATGATAGTCGATCGTTGCCAACACAACTAGAAGAACCCGCAGAGGCCTTGCCTTGGCTCCTAGAAGCCCCCAGCGCCCTCATTTTCGGCCGAGAAGACTGCGGCTTGACCAATGCCGAATTAAACCGCGCTCAACGCCTGATCCGCATTCCCAGCAGCGATGCCTACACATCTCTAAATCTCGCCCAAGCCGTCGCTATCTGCTGTTACGAACTATACAAGTCAGTTGTCAGTTGTCAGTTGTCAGTTGTCAGTGGCCAAAAGGAATCGGCTCCCTTGGAAAATTTAGAGGGATATTACCAGCAACTAGAAACGCTGTTACTCAAAATAGGATATTTGCAGCCGCACACAGCAGCAAGCCGGATGGAAAAATTTCGGCGTTTGTACAACAGGGCTTATCCGACAGTGGATGAAGTCGCCATGCTGCGGGGCGTCCTTCGCCAAACAGAATGGGCAATCAAAAGTTACCCACGAGAGGCAAATTCTGATACTCTGAATGGGGCGTTGCCGGAAAATCCAACGGATAGCTAGGAGAAAGGCTGATAATTGGGGATGTGAGATTGAGGATTTTTTTCACACAGAACTTTCCTTTACCCACTTGTCACCTTCATAACAGGGTTTCTTGACTAAAAACCTAAGCTTTGCGATAATTTGCGGGCAATAAACCCGGTTGCTGATACCATGCAGCGTCTGGGGTAAATCTAAAATCTAAAATCTAAAATCTAAAATTGATTGGCTGACAAGCTGAAAAATCTTAAACTTGAAATTTACAGTAGTGATGAAGGAGTAAGACGTGGCAGAGCGGTTTCCCAAAGGGTCGATATTATCGGTGATATCCTCGATATCCTCTGCCAACTCCGGCTCAAAGCAGCCTAAGTCAGGCAAAGCAAGTCAGTCTGGCAACTCGGGCCGTCGCCGCCCTTCGCAACCGCAAAACGGCAATTCAGAAATTCGATCGCCCGAACCTGCGACTTTGCCACCGCAACAAAGCCGCGGCAGCAGAATTGGAGCCAATTCTCCCACATCTTCGGAAGAATTTACTACACAAGACTTTTTATCCGATCCTCGATCGGCCATTAACCCCAGAAAACCCAGAGTCAGCAAGATTCCCCCGTCGAAAACTCGCCAACCCGGCAAAAAAGGTCTCGCTGCTGTCGATATGTTCGAGTTTCCGAACCCGAATCTGGAGCGGGAAAATGTGAGTTCGATCGCCAGCAATCCCAACAGCCAGCCCCCAACAGCCACTCCCCCTACCACCCGTGGAAGTCGTCCCAGTTCGCCCCCTGTTCGCATTCCAGACACGGTAATCCCCCCAGATGCCAAAAAACCCCCCGTGCCTAAACCGCGCCCACAAGCGAGCCAGAAGCCGGGTAAACGACCAGCATCTGCGAGCGTGCCGCCGTTGGTGTATGCTACTCGCTTGCTGATTTTGGGAGTTGGGATAGCGGTGATTTGCGGTACGCTGCTGTCGGTGGTGAATGCTGTGAGTCGAGCATCCACTGTAGCGGCAGAAGAACAAACCACCACAGGGCAGAACAACCCAGCCGATAGCGCATCTGCGGCACCTGCAGCCCCAGAAGTGCTGCAACTGAATCAAGAATTAGGAGCTTTGAAAACGCAAGTTCAGGTTTTAGCAACAGAAAATCCTAGTTTGACAGCCGGAATATTTCTAGTCGATTTAGATACTGGAAGCTACCTAAATTTTAATGGCGATACTGCTTTTGCTTCAGCTAGCACGATTAAAGTGCCAATTTTAGTAGCTTTTTTCCAAGCAGTCGATGAGGGCAAAGTGCAGTTAGATCAGACGCTGACGCTGAAGTCGGAACACATTGTGGGCGGTTCTGGGGATATGCAAGACGACTCTCCGGGCAAGAAGTATTCGGCTTTGGAAGTTGCCCAAAAGATGATTGTTGTCAGTGACAATACGGCGACAAATATGATGATTGAGTTGTTGGGAGGTGCTGAGGTTTTGAATCAGCATTTTGCAAATTGGGGTTTGAGTACCACGGTTCTGCGTAATAATTTGCCAGATTTGGAGGGAACTAATACTACCAGTCCGAAGGATTTGATTAATATCATAGCCCAGATCGATCGGGGTAATTTGGTATCGGTGAAATCGCGCGATCGTATTTTGCAAATCATGCGACAAACTAGAAATGATTCTTTGCTGCCGAAAGGTTTAGGCGAAGGTTCAATTATTGCTCACAAAACCGGCAACATTGATACAATTCTTGCGGATGCGGGTATGGTGGATTTGCCGAATGGTAAGCGTTATTTGGTGGCGGTGATGGTGAAGCATTCACCGGAAACGGAGAAGCCAGCTCAAACATTGATTCGGGAGATTTCTCGGATGAGTTACCGCTATTTGTACGGTGGGGAAACGCCAGCCGATTCAAAAGTGAAAATTAAAAATTGAAAATTCAACCGGGTTTTTTCCGGCTAGTGTTGTAGACTTTATCAAACTCTAAATCAGTTTGTATGATGAAACTAAACATCCGCCTTGCTTGTCTAGTAGCGCTCTCAATTTTAGCCGTTGGAGTTTCCCCCACCTTGAGTAATGCTAATCCTGCTCCTGAATATGAAACCGACGGCGTGAGAGTGATCAACAATAATATCGAACTCAATCGGGCAAAAAACTTAGCCCGTCAAGCTGCAGAAATTGCTAATGGGGGTTTAGGCAACTATCGAGCTGAAGCTTCTATGCACGGTACTTCTAAGGACTCGCCGTTTGTTGACAATGGCGATGGAACTTGGACTTTTACTTTTAAGGGTAACAAGCCTGGTTCGTCTGTCTATACTGTAGAAACGGTTGTTACGGTTTCTCAAGATGGCCGAATCAGAGTTGATTACAATGGGCCAATTCGCCAGTTATCTCCATTGTGAACAACTGTGCAAATACCGGGCTATGCAGCTTCAATACCCCGATCGGGATTTAAGCTAACGGCATTTTTTCCCTTTGTTACAATCAAGGGAATTCCCCTCCTCACATCAGCACTAATGCAAATTATCCTAGAAGTTCCCGATATCCTCGGCGAAAAACTGCAACAATTGGGCGATCGTCTCCCGGAAGCCCTGGATCGCGCACTTCGGGAACTCGCCCCCGCAGAAACCATCCCCTACCAAGACGATCGCCAAATAGTGGAACTGCTAGCCAGTCAACCCAGCCCAGAAGAAATCCTCGCAATCCCCCCCACACCTGCGTTGCAAGCCCGCATGAGCCAACTGCTCGATCGCAATAAATCCGGCACTATTTCGGCCAGAGAGGAAGTCGAACTCGATCGCTATTTGCTGTTAGAACATTGGGTGCGTTTAGCCAAAGCTCACGCCTACAAACGCTTACAGACAGCAGCATGAGCTATATCAAATCCGTTAGCATTGAAATTATTCATCTCTCTTATCTCTCTCTGTGTTCTCTGCGTCCTCTGCGGTTAAAAATTCCAATCCAACTGGAAACGATATCAATCCCTAATAGGGATTTAGGTTAATTGCGGCTTACACCGTTGATGCTCTAGTCAGCAAGTATTTTTCTGGTTTCAATCCCTGATAGGGGTTTAGGTTGATTCCGGCGGGGATTGCAAGATTTTTCTCTTTTTACTTTTACGTTTCAATCCCTGATAGGGGTTTAGGTTGATTCCGGCTCTTGGTGGGTGATTGCTGTACCGTCGGGCCGCAAAAAGTTTCAATCCCTGATAGGGGTTTAGGTTGATTCCGGCTCTGCAAATTATCATAATCCTCAATTACCCAAAGCCGTTTCAATCCCTGATAGGGGTTTAGGTTGATTCCGGCGATCCAGGATAAAGTCGGCGGCGTTTTTGAGTTTGGCCTTGTGTTTCAATCCCTGATAGGGGTTTAGGTTGATTCCGGCCGAGTTGCATTATTGCTGCAACTTCAAACCGCTGCGTTTCAATCCCTGATAGGGGTTTAGGTTGATTCCGGCTCCACATCATCGCTACAGAAGTGGAAGCCCAATATTTGCGTTTCAATCCCTGATAGGGGTTTAGGTTGATTCCGGCGTTTCCTTTTTTCTCAACAGCACCCGGCACCAGGTTTCAATCCCTGATAGGGGTTTAGGTTGATTCCGGCTCTTGGTGGGTGATTGCTGTACCGTCGGGCCGCAAAAAGTTTCAATCCCTGATAGGGGTTTAGGTTGATTCCGGCCGCCCGTGCCAGAAGCCTTACAGTATTTAGTTTTCAAGGTACAGTTCCGTGAACCATCTACAAAATATCATTTCAGGCACCGCCCTGTCAAGAGACAAAATTTTCAACAACCATCAAAGCTATACACAGCAATAATTTCAGCCTTTCCGTGAATCGATTTTTTCAGCATAGAGGCTCAAACCCTTGCCGCACAAGCCATACAGCCGAAAGATTTGACCCCCTCAAAAAAACACCTAGCCATTCACGGAAATTCCAGGAACCGGAAAGCGATTAAACACTCACCACTGCTAACTGTTCCGCAGCCTCTTTTTCGTTCATCTCGTCGAGTTTCTGCCAAACTTGCTGCATCAATTCATCCAATCCAACTCTACTAACGGCGGAAATTAACAAAATCGGAACGCCACTAATTTCTTTAAGTCTGCTGATTAAATTACCGATTTCTTCGCTTTCAAGATCGATCGCATCTACTTTATTAAAAGCCAAAATCTGCGGTTTATCGGCTAAACCACGTCTGTAAGCCTTCAATTCTTCCTGAATTGTGACATAATTGGCGATCGGATCTTCATCCGTAATATCAATCAGATGCAGCAACAACCGAGTTCGTTCGATGTGCCGCAAAAACTCGTAACCCAAACCCGCGCCTTCGTGAGCCCCCTCAATTAATCCCGGAATGTCTGCAAAAACAGTACCGTCGCCGGTCGGTTTTCTGACTACGCCCAAATTCGGGACTAAAGTTGTAAACGGATAATCTGCTATCTTGGGGCGAGCCGCAGATAAAGCTGAAATTAAGGTGGATTTGCCAGCATTGGGCATCCCCAGAATTCCCACTTCAGCTAATAGCTTCAATTCCAAACGCAAAAATTTGTGTTCTCCTTCTTTTCCCGGCATCGCATAATCTGGAGCGCGGTTAGAATTGGTTAGAAAACACTTGTTTCCCAAACCGCCTTTGCCACCTTTGGCTACGCAAAAAGTCTGTCCGGGCGTTACTAAATCTGCTAAGATTGCCTGAGTTTCCGCGTCGTAAACTACTGTACCGCAGGGAACTTCGATCGTGCGATCGTCCCCACCGGCACCTGTCATATTTTTCGGCGCGCCCCGCTTCCCGTCATCGGCTTTAAAAATCCGGTTGTACTGAAAATCTAGCAGCGTTTGCAGGCTTTCCACCGCCACCATATACACGGAACCGCCTTTGCCGCCCGTCCCGCCAGAGGGGCCGCCCGCTGGTACATACTTTTCTCTGCGAAAAGCTACCATACCGTCGCCGCCTTTGCCGGCTGCGACTTGAATATCTGCTCGATCGATAAATTGCATAATTTAGTCAGTAGTCAATTGTCAGTTGTCAATTGTCAGTTGTCAGTTGTCAATTGTCAATTGTCATTGGTCAGTAGTTATTATTATACCAGATGCAAGTACCATATTTCTCTTTTCCTTTAGTCCGGGTTGGCAGACGACAGCCAAGTTTAGTCGCGACTTACAGTTGCCCGAAAATTATAATTATACCAAGGTTTAAAAGTAGTTCAGAGCGAGAGATTGTACGCGAGCATCGGTATGGAAACGGCAATGCCGTGTCCGGCTCCTAAATCGGCGATTTTTAATAATTTGTATAAGCTTTAAAATTGTACCAAAACTTTGATTGAAGTAGTATTATCAAAGCCGATTTGATATTAGCAAGACTTACCGACAAAAACTGAATAAACCTGGTTTTTCTACTGGTTTTTTCTACTGGCTGGGATGGGTGTAATGATGTTTTTTCGTAGAAAAACCAGGTTTTTGCATTTTGGACTAATTAGTAGTCATTGGTTAATAAGCTGTGGAGCATTTAAACCACTAACGAGACCAGTAGGGTGCGTCAGCTCTCTGAGCTTCCACCGGCAAGGGAAACGCTGCGGACTGACGCACCATACAATACTATTTTAAATGCGTAACAGCTTAGTTACAGTCATTAATCCAAGATTTCACAAGAATGACAACGGGAGCATCTCTGTTTTGTAAAAAGCATTTTTTTTATTGTAGTGCGAGCGTCCCCGCTCGCGTATTGTACACGCGAGCGGGGACGCTCGCACTGTAAATGCAAAACTGAGATGCTCCCAATGACAACTGACAACTGCCTACTGCCTACTGACAACGGACTACTGACAACTAACTACTGACAACTGACAACTGACAACTGACAACTGCCTACTGACAACTGACAACTGACAACTGACTACTAACAATATGACGATACATCTTCCTTACATTCATCTGCCAAATAGCAGAGAGCTCGAAAGCGCATCCCGACTAACTGTTCGTAAAGCGGGTTAATCTGGCACATCGCCGGAATGTGGACGATTTTGTGACCAAATAACACGACATCTCGCTCAAACGGACACTGGGGCGGAATAATTTTACAGACAAAGTGTGCCACTTTGGGGTCGTGAATTTCCCAGCCGTCAAGCCAGTCTTTGACGGGTTGCAGGACATCTTTGTGGTGAGGTTTAGGTAGCCGAGATGAAAGGGGTGTTCCGGCGACGGGGGCGACATTGGCATCAAAGACTATTTGGCTGCTGGGCCCCTGCGGATCATCGCACTTGCTGTCTTCGATGGTGTGTCGCAGAGCTTCGAGCGCCTCTACATTGTGCCCCAAAGCTGTGCAAAACTTGTAGATTACCTCGTCTTCGCTGAGCGAGTAGGTACCGTCTGCCAAAGCTACCATGACTGCTGTCCTCAAAAAATTCTCGCCTTTGGCGGTGTCTTTCCCTAACACACCGGCTAATTCCTCTGGGGCAATAGGTTCAAAACCCTCCTCAAAAGATACCGGGTGTACTTCATCCTGAGTTAGATTGGCAATCATTTTTTGCTCGTCTTCGTCAAAGTTGCCGTCTGCCCAAGCAATTGTCAGCAATCCCCGCAGCCAAGCAGTAATCTCTTCATTGGTGCAGGAAGATTTAGCGTTACTCATTAGCGTCTTCTTCACTTGGATGTACCAGTCAATTTGTTCGTTTACAGCGGACTCAATATTCCCCTCCCAATAATTTTTACTGGTTTTGTGGTCGATGGATGATCTATTTGTGGAAGGTTTGTGCCCGAAGATTGCTCCAAACGCTTGTAGTGGATGTGTTAAAAGCATATTTGTTTTTCAGCAGCATCGCTAACTAGCGAGCTAATCTATTGGTTAATCCTATTCCCTAAAAAGTCATCTATCGGGAGGAATAGGTTTGTTGAATTGATCTTAACTCTAGTTGCACCCATTGAGATGGCGATCGACTTTTATTCAAGCCCGATTGCCATTAGCAACCCAATTTTTCGCAAGAAATAAAAGGTTGGCAAGCGTTGGATCTAATCACACACTGGGTTTGTCACCCAGGGGCGATCGAACTTCGCTCTCTTTACATTTTAATATATATTTTTGTAAATTTTTGTGTCCAGGCTGGGCAATATTAACAGCGAGCCGGCTTTAAGCTGTGGAAATAAAAATATCAGAGGAAACTGTTACTGCCGGTTATAAAGTTGTGGTTGCTGTGTCCGCCTAGAAATGACAAAAATTTTTAACTTCGGCGACACAAAATCCAGCGCAATTCCATTGGCGGGCGTGCGTTTGCCATCGGGAAGACATCTCGACCGGTGGCCCAACTGGGAAACCAGGGCGTCGGGGGCCAGGCTCCTTCTGGCAGGTGGTGGCGTTCGTACTCAAACACCAATTCGTCGGATATTTGGACTAAGGGCAAGCCTTCCATTGCGGTGGCGAGTTCTTGGGGTGTAAATAAAGTAGACCAGGAGAGTTGGGCAACTTGTCGCACGAGGGCATCAGGCTGGTAGTCGCCGACGGTTAAAAACGTGCTGAACAGCAACAGACCTCCGGGAGACAGGGAATCGCACATTTTAGCGAGGAAAAGCCGTACTTGATCGTTGTCTCGAAAATGTGAAATGACTTCGGCGGCAACTGCCAACTGGTAGCGGGCCGGTTTCATCCGCATTAAGGGGTCGAGCACATCGCCTTCAGTAACTGTCACGGGAAGGTTTTCGGCTGTTACTGCTGCTTTCAATTGTTCTGCAAAAGCTGGGGCTAGTTCGATCGCATCCACAGAATAGCCCAATCTCGCCAGCGGCAAGGTATTGCGGCCGGTACCAGCCCCCACGTCCAAAATCCGCACTCGATCGGGCGTGCCCAATTTAGCAGCCGTTGCCATCAATTTTGCATCGGGATGAGAACCGAAAAGCGGAGGTTCTCTGGTGTCTACCCAGCTTTTGTACTGTTCTCCAACACTTGAGGTAGTAACAATCACTTTGCAAGCTAAACCGGTTTGCGGCGGCTGTACTGATTCGTATTGCAGGATCAGCATCGATGCTGTGGAGGTGCGGTAGCCTTGTTCTAACTTGGTGGCTAAAAGCTTGCTGAGTTCGTCTCTGCGGTCTTCGGGCAGGGGTCTGTCGAGAGTGCTAAATAGATTTTCTATGGACTTTAGATAGTGGTTTAGCATTCCTGGGACGCAGGGGAAAATTAATTCTCCGCGAGCGTTTATGCGGGTATTAATTTTGTAGAGGATTGCTTGCTGGAGAATGTCGGGATTTACTACCAGCGGTAGCTGTTCGGTCTGGTTGATTGTACTTTCGGCGCCCATAAATTCCGCGAAGAGGTGATTAGTTGTTAGTTGTTAGCTCTTAGCTGTTAGCTGTTAGTTATTAGTTATTTGTTATTTGTTATAACTCACATCTTACACCTTCTCAAGAACAGGCAAGATGCCTGTTCCACAAAGAGTAGATTTTCTGCTTGTGG
>NZ_JAUBTI010000159.1:0-10727 GCF_036702415.1 Microcoleus sp. D3_18a_C4
AGCTTGCAAATAGGTTCTATAAACCCGCCCGACCCCACGAAAAGTCCTCTTATTGATATTGCTGCAAGATGTCTGTTTTAACCCAATGCGCTTGGGTTAAGCCCGATCCCCCCTAACCCCCCTTAATAAGGGGGGGACAAGAAATTACTCAAAGTCAACCCCTACTCCCCTTCTTAAGGGGGATTTAGGGGGATCGAGATATGTGCAACTTCACATTAAATTGGTATGAGGGATAATTTGGTGAAAAAACGGTTGCTAATTTTGGGGGGGACGGGGGATGCTGCGGAACTGGCGGTGAAAGCGTCTCAAATTGCTGAAATAGAGGTGGTATCTTCGCTAGCAGGACGCACTCAACAGCCTTTTACCCCAAAAACGGGTACGGTGCGAATTGGGGGGTTTGGTGGGGCGGCTGGGCTGGCGGCGTTTTTGCTCGATCGCGCAGCCCTAGGAGACGATCGCCCGATCGACTTTTTGATTGATGCTACTCATCCGTTTGCCGCTCAGATTTCTGCTAATGCTGCTGTTGCTGCTGCTGAATGTAATGTACCCTATTTGATGCTGGTGCGTCCAGCTTGGGAGAGGGTGGAGGGCGATCGCTGGATTGATGTTGCGGGCCACTCGGAGGCTGCAAGGGCTTTATTAGGGCTGTCTCAGCGGGTGTTTCTGACGATTGGTAGGCAGGAATTGGCTGCTTTTGCTGGTTTGGATGCTATTTGGTTTTTGATGCGGGCGATCGATCCTCCGGCACTCAATACTCCTATTCCTAATGGTAAATTGTTGTTAGCAAGGGGGCCTTTTTCTTTGGAAGATGAGCGCCAATTACTATTAGAATATCAGATTGATACTATTGTTAGTAAAAACAGCGGGGGCGGTGCTACTTATGCAAAAATTGTGGCGGCTAGGGAACTGGGAATTCCGGTGGTGATGGTGCAGCGGCCGCCGATTGCGGATGTTGAGCAGGTTGCTGATGTTGAAGGGGCGATCGCGTGGTTAGTTAAGCAGTTATAATATCAAATTCGTTAGCATCGGAATAGTAAATTCGAGTTGACTGTTGACGGTTGACGGTTCACTGTTTACTGTCAACAGTCAACGGTCAACATCCTTCCGGTGTTACCGGAAATGATATTAGTAGGGTTTCAAACCTCGGCCAGGTTATGTCTTTGAGTAATAGTTGATTTCCTGGCTGGATGATTATTTGTTTTAGTTCTAGCTGCATATTTTGACTGTTTTAATATGATTTGAAATATAAAATAATTTAAGTTAAGAGATTTTAGCAATTCTGCATTTATGCGGAATTGCTGTTAGAGATTAAGATTAAATTTATTGAAAGCTATCATGGACACCCACCATTTGCGAGATCATTTCCTTCAGCAGTTCTCATTCCTCCTAGGAGAGTTTCCACAATTACGCACTGCTTTGTACCGCCACCAGCAGGAGCAACTGTTACCACAAAAGGTAATTCTGGATTATTTGAATTGCTGCGATCGACTACACCGTTATAATTAAAAGTAAGTTGTGTAGCATCCGTGCAGTTGTTATTAGGACAGCTAGCAACAGAAAGTTTAACCTGTCCAGGTTTAATTTCGCCTCCCGCGTCGAAAGTCACTGTTTGTAGGGGAGGATTTTGGGCTGGATCTGTCTTAATTGTAGCTGTTGGTGGGTCAACCAATGGATTTAATGTAACTACTCTATCGCTCTTAGTTCGTTTTGCTTCGCTTTGTGCAGTTCGTAATGATTGCAAAACTCGATCGTTCACAGTGCGAACTCTTTGTCTGTTGATGAAGACCTCCCAGCTTGGAGCGGCGATCGAGCTTAATATACCTACGATTAACGCTATCACCAGCACTTCTAGAAGCGTGAATCCTCCCTCATCTTTTCTAGATGCAGTTTTGTTGAAATTAGGGCTGGGCTTGGCAGCCGAGTTATGCAAAAGTTTTAATAATATAGGTGGGGTTTTCATGGTATTCTCCTATTGTTTATCGGCGGGCGGCGATTCGGAAATGTGTTTCAGGCATAAGTTAATTTCCTCGCGCACCTAGACCTTGTACTTGCACGGTTGCTGTTGGGAAATATGCCGAATTATTGGCGCTGGAAAGAACATTAGTAGGTTCACTGCGACGCAGGCTATTTCCTCTGAGGGTAACTCTGGCTATGTTTCTCACTGTATCTACACAAGCGTAGAAGCTATTTCTACCTTCTGTATCAGTTACTTTTAGAGTGGCTTCTCCGATTGGTGTTGAAGTTTTTGGATCGGTAGGATTACCAAGAGCAGTCGTGCATGGAGTCAATATCGACCCTGAACCGTGGTCTATGTAGTTAACCAGTACCTCAGATGTAGCATTTTTCAGCTCCGCCGGAAGTGTCACATTTTGGGTAGGTTTAGTAAAATCAAAACTTGTATTAAAAGCTCGATGTCGTCGTTGAGTGTCTTTTGTGTCAGTATCACTGTAGTAAATGTCTGCAATACTTGTCGCGTCAGGGTTTTTGATTCCATCCGTAATTTCATAGCGAGCAATGCGGGTAGGACAAGTGCCTCCTGAAGGCTGACACCAAATAGAAGCAGAATCAGTTTCTTTAATCTGGTAGTAGGCAACTAATGATAGTACATAGGTGTCGTTGCATTTACCAGGGTTAGTATCGCAATCTTTTGGTTTTACCGTCTTAGCAACTTCTGGGTTAAAAGGAACAGAATTTTTCCTCGGTTGCTGCTTCCAAAATACGAGGATCGGAGTTCCATTATCAGGTTTAGGAAGTTGGTCTTTGATAGCAGGGATGCCTGTAGGATTCGTGGTGGGAGTGCTGGTAGTAGCGGGATTATTATCGTAAATATAAATAGCTTGACTCAAATCTTGGGAGATGAAATCAGCGGCGGCCTGAAGGTCTTGCTCGGTATTTGATTTGACTTGTTCTCTCCTGTCGGTATTCAACATATCGACTACAAAACCGAGCATCGGCGTAATGATTAAAAACGCCATAATTGCTCCGACTAATAGCTCGACCAGAGTCATCCCATTTTCTGTTTGAGTTGGCCCGGAGCGGTTTCGCTGGTGCTGACTTTTGAGAAGCAACCTGAGTAAAGTTTTCATTTTGACTTTTCCTTTGTCAAAGGGGGGAGCGGTTTTAATCTAATAACAAGGAATTTAATTGGTACACTTTTGAGAATCACCTTGGAGGCGAGTGCACAACGATCCATAGGAGGATGTCTCTCCTGTAGTAGGGGGAATTTGTGATTGCATTACCACCAAAGGCGCTTGAGGATTGCCCAGACCGGAATTAGCGACTGATTGCTGTGTAGTTGTCATCGGCTTTCCGGTAAACCCGTCGGCCCGGTAAACCCGCACAATCAGGTTGTAGCCTGTGTCTGTGGGAATAGTGGTTCCTGTATTTGGGGGACGAACACCCTGAATATAAAAGTCTTTGCTGCTAGCACAACCTCCCCCATCCGTGTCAACGCAGTACAAACCACTGGAGCTTGCAGGAGCAGCAGGAATAGGATTAGCATCTGCTGCAGGAAAACCTACTGGGCTTTTTGCATCATTAGGTCTGATCGCCCCCACTCTCAGAGCGTCAATGTAAGCTCTCCCCGCCATCGCAGCCAGTTCGATCCGCCGCGCTTGGACGCGAGTTGCTACTGAGTAGGCCATCACCGGGGCGATCGCAATCATCAGTACCGAAACCACAATCATCGCTACCAATGACTCGATAATCGTGTAGCCAGAATCTTGTGGCTTCAGTTTTTGGGCGCAACTGCCAGATTTACTCTCAGTCGGCTGGCTGCTGAATCCTGTTTCTGTCTTTGCTCCCTTGAATAACAAGGGTTGCGAGTAGCTGTTGTCTTTTAGTAGTTTATTCATGGTTAGGCACCTGCTTTAGATTTGCAGAAGGAATCTGTTGGGCGCAAATTGCCAGTGACAGCTTTCGTTGTCCCGTCCTTATCAAGGAAAGCACACAACAATGTTTGTACCCACTCATCATCGCGAGGTACTTCCTGGAAATACTCATCCGGGGTGCGTTTTGTGGGAGGAGTCGTGAACTTTCGGGTAAACAAGTCGGGTGGCTGAGATAGTAAGCCCAAGTCATAACCCCAATTCCGAGCAGGAGGGGTGAAGAAGGGAAGGGCACCGCCGCCGGCATCAGTTCTGTATAAAGCTCTTGGAACACCGCCAGTGTAAGTGACTGCGGGTGGGGCTGGGCTCGGTGAGATTGGCGATGAATCGAAAAGACTCCGCAACTTAGTACCTGAAGCTATCTGCTGGGAAGCCAGCGGATCTAGAATCGGGATATAGGGCGCGGTGTTGTAAGCACTCCGACCGAACTGAATAAAGGAACCCTGGATGTTTGTGGAAACTGCCCCGGAATTCCAGCTTTCCAAGAAGCGGGGCAAGTTTTGCAGGCCTCCGTTAAAGTCACCGACATTACCGAGCGATCGCGAAGGAGTGTCGTTCGAGCCTACGACCATATTAAATGTTGTGTTTACAGCCCTCGTTATCCACCCGGTTGCGTTCACAATACCTGCACCTTCTGGCAAACTGGTCGATGAAGCAGCCGCTGGCGCCGCCGTCACAGTTTGGATCTGCAAAACCGGCATTAGTAGCGGCTGCCATTTGTCATTTGTGGCTAATTGTGGCAAATCTGCACCGCTCCCGTCCTTCCTAGCCTGGTTAAACACAAAGGGATAATTCTGTGAACCGTAAGTCACTGTAGTACGGTTGGCCGCCGCAGTCGTCCCAAACCACAGAGAATTTGCTGTGTTTTGATATGTTGTGTCAGACACCGTAGCCGATGTTCCTGTGCCATTAATCCCTAATGGTACAGGACCAGATGTCGAAGTCAGCTTCTGGGTAGAATCTCTCTTAAAAGCAACACGGCGGGGGAAGCGTTGCAATGCTGCTGCTGGCGGGGTAGCTGTGGTTCCGGCTCCGGCTATAAAGTCTGCACCGGTAGTGGTAGTATCGGCCCTCTTAGGAGTCCCCAGCAGCGGATTTACATACCAGTCGCTATCCGTACAGGCAGAAACGGGGATTTTGTTACAAACTTCCATTAAATACTCTGGGAAAGTCCCCCGCCGCTGCACTGGAGTAACAAAGTTGTTGAAGTAAGAACTTGTAATCGGGGGAGTGGTGGTGACATAGGTAGCGTCTGTCACAGTTATCGCGTCTGCTTGTGCCTTTAAATTGCCGTCAGCCTTGAATGCCCCGCTGGAAAGTCCGTTAGTAACAAAGTTGTTGCTGTAAAATCCTTGCTGTTTGCGAGGCATTACAGCAGCAGCACCGGCATTATTTCTCAGGTCAAAATCTCCCTCGTTGCGGAAGCCAAAACGGTAATTTTTTGAAAGCAGGGTGACAGCATCTGCCAGTATGTTTGCGGGACGCCAGGTGTCGCCGGTTGTACATTTACCACCTAATCTGGGGTCGTTTGGGCGACAGGCAAAGTTCTTATTGAGGTTTGCGGCTGCGCGATCGTAAAAGGCACTCCAATCACCCACGGCCTGAGTAAACTCTTCGCCGGAGTGAAGGTTAAATTCGTTTTTGATGTAAACAGGTAAATTAGATGCCAAAGTCAGCCCCTTTTGCATGACTACATCCGCCACAGTAGCGGAGGAACCAGGAAGTCTGCCTAGCTCCTTACCATTGACAAGTAGAATTCCGTTGGGCTTGCGAGTAGGGTCTAGCCGGGAATCTGTGGGGCTGACTGTTGCGCTACTACTTTGATCTATGCCACCTGCGGCAAGACCAGGGCGAGCACTGCGATCGGGCAGGGCATCGTCGCGAGTGGCATAAATAATCCCGCTGTTTGGCAGTAAATACTCGTCCGCTCCAAATTTAGTCCTTCGCAGTACATCGAGGTCTATCTGAGTGGCACGAATTTCTAAAGGTTGCCTTTCTTCTAAGGGCTGGTTGTAATTACCTGTTAGTTTTGCTGCTTGGGCACCTGTGGTCGGGCTGCTTAGCGTAAAGGCTTCGTTAACGTTGGTAGTTGGATCATCACGATCGATCGCCTTGATTTCTCTGGCATTCAAAAATGCTACTTCTTGGATAGCCCCGTGAGGAATCAGTGCCGGATTGGCAGCTATCTCGCCCTTAAGTATCTGTAGCGCGCAATTCGTTGAGTCAATCGCAGCTTTTTCTGCCAAATTGCGATCGGCGTCTGCTTTCACAAGAGCATCTCTCAACGGCTTATTAGCAAACCGACCGTCGGGGAAGACTAAATTAGCTTGCATATCTAAAGCGGCTTGTCCGCCACTAAGCAAGCCTGTTGTAGCAGAAAGCGTTGAAGCGCCACCCGGTCGCGCTTTCGGGGGGGCGTAGGTGATGCCGTTGTTGGAGCCGATAAAGGTCTGCCGTGTTCCTAGCCCAGGTGCGCGTGTTGCGCTATCTGGTGCGAGCGCTCCCTGGCCGCTGACATCGAGTAGGCTTCCCGTCGAAATGTTTCTCGCTGTGGAAGCGTTGCTAGGGTCGTAATAGCTGCTGACGCAGGCCAGCGGTTTGTCATTCAACTCTCCCTTGGCCGGGGGATTATCTTTATAGTGATAAACTACCGTCGCCCGCATCCGCAAATCGCCTTTGGCATATTTCCTAGCGGTAGTGCCTTGCTCAACAATACCTGGAAGTAGAGTAGTAGAGGCGACTGCTGGTGGGAGAGTGGCGCTGATATCGGTAGGACTAGACCAAGCTGGGTTCCAGGTAGTCCAGTTACGGGCAACATTATCATATACTTCTGACCCCGGCCCCAGTGGTGACATCGGCATGGAGTCTGGCCAGACGACACGGTACTGCTCAGTGGCGGTCGTTGTTGGGTCGTCGTAAGTAGCAGTAGGGTCTGATTCCCCGCCTGTGAGCGCACCACTCGAAGGATTTATCCAGCTAGGCGGTGGCAGGAATGAATTAGTGCGATCGTAAACCCCTGCACCAGTAATGACGCGCAAACCGCCAATGCCATCCAAGGGATTTTTCGGGTTTCTTGCTGCTTCTTGTTCCCAAAAACCGTTGCGGTCTGTCGCTCCTACATCAGCGATCTTTGTCACCTGAGACGATCGAGTGCGCGGAAAATTAGGATCTGGGGGGTCGATCGAATTCCACTTCCCATTCGCTGCTGGTATTTCTTCCGGCTTACTGGTAAATTCGGATTTGGTGGCGTCCCATCTCTTTGCTGGTAGGTTGTTGCCTACCACAACGCGATCGCCCAGAAATTGTTCTTCTTCAGGTTCTTTTGAGGGGTCTGTTGCTTCTAGCTGAGCAAGCGTTAGGTTGACTTTGGTTTCGGCAAGGTTTGTCCATTTGTCTATTGGTCTTAGGGTCTCTTTGCTTTCTAGAATGGGTGGGGTTCCGGCTGGTGTTGACCACGGAAGACCGTAGCCCGCCGTTGCGTCTCCTCCAAGTGGCACTTCCGCATAGGGAACCTTGCGGAGCATCTGCTTAAAATATTCTGTCAGCGCTTGTTTGCGATCTAGGGTTGGCGGTCGCTGCCGCACTGACAACGGATCGTTAGCCTCCGGGTTGGGACTGGCGGGGTTTCCCAACTGCGCCTCTACTAGCAAATTTAGGCGCTTTGTATAGGCTTCGTCGTTGTAAAGAACATTCAATCTAGAATCGCTTGTTGATTCCGTACCCGCCTTAATTTCTAATTTTTTACTCAGCATGAATGCGTTTTTTCCGCTCGTAGGGAGGCTACCTTGTTTGAAAAGGTGCACGTCCACTGCATTCTTAACCGTGTTGTTACCAGACCAACCATTTACTACATTACCAGCCACAACAATTTTGCTACCTTCTTGTTCGTAGAAACAAGAATCTGGGCTGCTGACCTGATACAGTTTTACGCTGTTAGAATTATTCAACCCTGTCACTAGCAAATTACTGTTTGTGAATATCCGCCCGTTTAGATTCAACGGAGGTCCCGGCGATATGTCTAGATCGTTTTCATAAACAACCGCGTTGTTGGGGATCGGAATAAGAGCTTGGTCTTGCTGATATTCCAGGGCTGAAATGCTAGAAGTTCCTGTGAATGCTTGATACGCAGGATTGGTAGCAGCATCTGTGGCTGTCATCGGTACGTTAACTGTATAAACGAAAAAACTTTTTTTAAGTTTCCCGTCTATCCTGTACCAGCCTGAGTCCCCCGCTAAAGTAGCGACAGTACCTCCACCCTGTTCGCAACCAGCCTTAAGTTTCCTCTGCGGTGGCTTTCTTGCCTCCAACGGCTCTCTTTTTCTTTCAAAGTCCCCCAAAGTAGGGGCTTGCGTGCCCCTTGGGGGGGTGCGGAAGAATATGCCGTAGAGGGTAAAACTGTCAAATTTGCCATCTCCATTTGTATCGACGGGATATCTCCAAGCAGTATTTATAGATTCGTTGGTTTCGAGATCAAAGCCAGTATCGTTAACCTTAAAATCGGGACTTATGCCACCCCTACCGTCTAGGTCATACTTAAGTCTCAGGCGTTCTTCGTCCCCAAAGGTATAATTATCAACTGTACTTCCAGGTGTAGTGGGGTTGGCGATCGGCAAGTACAAGTCTGCATCAGAAGGAGTACCCCGATTCTGGGTTTGCTCCAGCAGGAACTGAATTTTCGCCTTTGCCCGATCGATCGCCGGACCCGCGGCCGCCAGCACCTGCTGGTTCACGCGCACGTTACGCGCCGTATTAGCCCGATCGAACGATCGCAGCGTAATCGCCACTGTCAACAAAATCACTACCAGCAACACCATCGTCACCGTTGGCAGCACAAACCCCGCCACCGGCAGTCTCGCCCTCCGGCCCATAGCCATCAGGGTTTGCAGCATTGCTCTCATCAGCCGCTTGGCCCCGGATCTGGTAACACCAGCAATCCGCCGCAGCAGGGATACGATAATTTTGGATAATTTGCTCTTAAACATTGACGCCTTCCTGAATAATTTCAGAGATGGTATTGCTGGTAGTGACTGCTCGACAGTACAATCCCATCTTTATTGTTCCCATTTTTTGCAACTTGCATATCAGCCTCTTGCACAAATTTAAATTTGTACTTTGGCTGAAAAATAAAACCCACAAACCCGCAACCAAAATCGCCGCCGATAATATATTTTTCAGCGAAAGATTGGCCCCGCACGAATTAGATATTCCTAACTCCACTCTAATCTACTTAAATTGAAATGTCAGTGGTCAGACCCAGAGTGAATTCGATCGCCCAAAAACAGCGATCGCGATCGTATCCGATGTATTTCCCAGCCCTTGTCTGGCGGCCTTTGTTGATGTGTTCGCCTTGCTAGCGCTTGCAACCACCGCAATCTACAATCACGATCGGCCCATCGAGTAATTATGCCTGTCAGCGCGATCGAATCTAAATTGGGCGATCGAATTTCCGTTGTGGGTCAAAGTGCGATCGAATTGCTGTAATGCCCCCAAGTGCGATCGAATTGCTGTAATGCCCCCAAGTGCGATCGAATTGAGATGTTGCACCATTCTCAATAAGCTTTTTATGAACAGGCTTTTCGGCCTGTTCCACAAGAAAATTTACTCTTTGTGGAACAGGCCGAAAAGCCTGTTCCTGAGAATGGTGCAAGATGTGCGATCGAATTGCTGTAATGCCCCCAAGTGCGATCGAATTGCCCTAATGCCCCCAAGTGCGATCGAATTTTCGTCTTGCGCCCCAGCCCGCCGGGGGTTAAAAACCCCCGTCTCATAGCTAAAGTCCTCTTGCATAGGACTAATCAAATATTAAGATATTAGATATATAAATACATCTTCAGTCCTTTTCAAAGGACTTGCGCTATGAGACGGGGGTTTTAACCCCCGGCGGACTATCGGTACAAATGCCAAATCCGAAACACTGTCAGTACAAGTGCCAAATCTCAACCTACCATCCCCACCCATGAAACAACCCCCCAAACCCCCCGAATTCATCATCATCGGCGCCCAAAAAGGCGGCACAACATCCCTGTACTATTACCTAATCCAACATCCCCAAATCCTCCCCGCCGCCCAAAAAGAAATCCATTACTTCGACTTGAACTTCGACAAAAGCCCAGACTGGTACTATGCCCAATTTCCCCAGCCCCAAACAGGCGAAAACCTAGTAACCGGAGAAGCCAGCCCCTACTATATCTGTCACCCCCAAGTTCCCCAGCGAATTTATGATTTATGTCCCAAAGTTAAAATAATCGCCCTGCTGAGAAACCCAGTAGAACGCGCAATCTCCCACTATTATTACTATATCAAAATAGGCTACGAATCCCTATCCTTAGAAAGTGCGATCGCCTCGGAGCCCGAAAGACTCAAAGGCGAAATAGAAAAACTCCAAACCAACCCAAACTACTACAGTTACGAACACCAACACCACAGTTATCTAACGCGCGGCATTTACGCCGATCAACTCCCAGCCTGGATAAAACTTTTTCCCAAATCACAACTTTTAATCCTCAAAAGCGAAGACTTATATACCAATCCCTTCGGCACATACAACAGCGTCTTAGAATTTCTAGAATTGCCGCCGCACCAACTACAAACCTACGAAAAATACAACGCCACCCAATATCCCCCCATCAGCGACACAGTATACGACCAATTGAGAGCATATTTTCGATCGCACAACCAAAGACTAGCCGAAATGTGCGATCGAGACTTCGGCTGGGACTAATTATTTCGGGAATTGTAGGGGCGGGTTCACAAACAATATCTAACAAATACAAACAATCTAAATAAACCCGCCCCACCCCACCAATAACCTACATGAACCTTGATTTCATCCCATCCTCC
>NZ_JAUBTI010000160.1:0-10558 GCF_036702415.1 Microcoleus sp. D3_18a_C4
AAAGCATTTTTTTTATTATAGTGCGAGCGTCCCCGCTCGCGTATTCTACAAATCGCGAGCGGGGACGCTCGCACTATAAATGCAAAACTGAGATGCTCCCTAAAATCCGAGTTTAAGAGCATATTATAGGGATTAAAAATTCATGTCAGAACCAAATATTTTCCCAACAACACTGCAAACAGCGAACCCAAATACAGAAAAATTGTTGTGGCTGTTCGGTTTCCGGATCGACCCCGGCACCGAAATACCAAATCTATATACTCTAATTGTCTATGGAGAACAAGAGCCGCCCTTAGTAGCCGGCGGTCAACTTGTATTTTTTACTCGTCCCGAACTAGCGATTAACGCTCTCCAATTGTGCAATATCGATGTCAGCGAACTGGGAAAGCCACCCACACAAATAGACGCTATTTGCGACATTGCAGAAACGCTGTACTTGCTAGATGCCGAAGATTTTGACGAGTCAGCTACTATCCTCAACTGTTTGAACGCGCTTTTCGATTTAGTGAAAGCTACTTTAATACCGATGCCAACTGAATACAAGCGCATACTTTATGATTTTGCAGACCATTTGAATATTGAGGAAGAGTTTGCAAGTTTTTTAGACGCAGAAGATATTCAGCGATCGGAAATTGTCAATGCCATTTTGTGGTGTGTGGGAGCAATTACAGCTAAATCGAGATTGCTGACCTAGCAATTTAAGAAAAACTAGAATGTTAATCGATAATAGATAATATCGCCAAAGGAAATTGTGCCATGACTGTAACAGATGTACGCTTGTGGACTGTAGCCGAATACCGCCGGATGACCGAAACTGGCATTCTCAATCCCGATGAACGAGTGGAATTAATTGACGGGCAAATTATTTCAAGTAGTGCAAAAAATCCTCCCCACGCAGCAACTAACCTCTGTGCAGCCGACTATCTAAGAAGTCTGCTGGCAGGACTTGCTTTAATTCGCATCCAAGACCCGGTTACTCTAAGTTATAATTCAGAACCAGTACCCGATATTGCTGTAGTGCAAATCGACCCTCGGCTGTACCAAGATTTTCATCCCGCGCCCGACAATATTTTTTTATTAATAGAAATAGCTGACACGACTTTAGAAACAGACCGCAGGCGGAAAGCACCGGCTTATGCTAAGGCGGGAATTACTGATTATTGGATACTGGATGTTAACACGCGGCAAGTTTATGTTTTTCGCGAACCGGGCGAGGCAAACTACGGACAAGAAACAGTATTTAATGAAGATGATGTTTTGTCAATGCTGGCCTTTCCAGAAATAGAAGTTCAGATTTCGCAACTGTTTCCTTAAGTCTGTGGGCGGCGGGTTTATCGATATCTTTAGCTACCGATCGATATTTCGGCTAAAACCCGCCCCTTGTATGGTGCGTAGCTGCTAGATTTTCGAGCTTGGGAAGTAGATTATCTGTGGCGACGCACCCTACGGTATCTACGGGTATTGTGTATATTGATATCGCTCGAATTACCACAACGTTGTAGGGGCGGGTTCACAAACCATACATAACAATGACCAACAATTTATATAAACCCGCCCCCACCCCACCGTAAATCTAAACGTACATTTGGCTTGGAAAGTTGGGTGGGGGCGGGTTTTTGAGATTGTTTGTTTTGGGGCGATTATTGTTGGTGAACCCGCCCCTACAAATCTATCAATTACCAATTATCAATTACCAAATCTTCAGAATAATCCCGATCGCTACAAAAAACTTAGTATTAGGGCGTAGCGTGAGTTATACTCCTACTGGAAAGACTGTGACTGTCAAAAAATCTCGAAATCAAAGTTTATGAGCAACACTTCCCCGCCTCCACCAGCCGCCAACAACCCCGCAACACAAAAACTCAGTTTCTCAACAAAATTAGCTTACGGTGCCGGCGACCTCGGCCCGGCAATTACCGCTAATGTTTTGGCATTTTACCTCCTAGTTTTCTTTACCAATGTCGCTGGTTTACCTGCAGGCTTAGCCAGCAATATTTTGTTAGTTGGCAAGGTTTGGGATGCCATAAATGACCCGATTGTGGGGGTTTTGAGCGATCGCACTTCTCACCCTTGGGGCCGCCGATATCCTTGGATAATATATGGTGGCATTCCCTTCGGCATATTCTTCTTCTTGCAGTGGATTGTACCTAGCACGGATCGCACAGTGTTATTTTGGTACTATGTTGCAATCAGCATTTTGTTCAACACCGCGTACACGGCTGTCAATCTTCCCTACACTGCCCTGACTCCAGAACTTACTCAAGACTACAACGAACGCACTAGCCTTAATAGTTTTCGATTTGCTTTCTCCATTGGCGGCAGCATCTTTTCATTAATCTTAGCTCTAATTATCTTTGCTGTATTTGAAAAGAACCCGAATCAACAATATTTAGTATTAGGTGCAATCTGTGCAGTTATCTCTGTCTTGCCTTTGTACTGGTGCGTTTTGGGAACTCGCAAGCACGTCGCCGCCCAACTATTAGAAAACGCCGAACTAGATAATTCTACATCTTTGCCACTGAAAGAACAGTTGCAGATTGCATTTAGCAATCGCCCTTTTTTGTACGTCATTGGAATTTATCTTTTTTCTTGGCTGGGAGTGCAGTTGACTGCTACTATTATTCCCTACTTTGTTGTTAACTGGATGCAACAGCCACAGTACGTTTTTAGCTTGGTGGCGATCGCAGTTCAAGGCACTGCATTAATCATGCTATTTGTTTGGAGTAAAGTCAGCGAGAGATACGGCAAAAAAGCCGTATATTTTATGGGCATGAGTTTGTGGATTATTGCCCAAGCTGGACTGTTTTTCCTCCAACCTGGACAAGTATTTCAGATGTACTTATTAGCAGTCATGGCAGGTGTCGGAGTTTCCACTGCTTATCTAATACCTTGGTCTATGATACCGGATGTGATCGAACTCGACGAACTGCAAACAGGAGAAAGACGCGAAGGTATTTTCTATTCCTTCATGGTACTGCTGCAAAAAATCGGATTGGCAGGGGGTTTGTGGTTGGTAGGTCAAGCATTAGAAGGAGCTGGATTTCTATCTACAGTTCCGGGACAGCAGGCACCCGTACAGCCAGATTCTGCGCTTTTTGCGATTCGAGTTGCGATCGGGCCGCTGCCCACAATTGCTTTAATTGCTGGCATGATTCTTACCTATTTTTATCCCATAAGCCGCGAAGTTCATGCAGAAATATTGTTGAAACTTCGAGAAAGAAAAGCACAAAATCAGTAAGCGCTAATAATGAGTAGTTGGTAAGTAGTAACATCCAAAAACAACAACTACCGATAGCTCATCCGGGCGATATCTATAGCAATCCTCCCATCACGTGCAAACTCTTTTTTTTGTTTAACAATGTGTCCTCTTCTTATTGCATCGGTTAATTCACAAAAAAGCCCGTGGCGCGTTTCCCGAAAGGATTGCTATAGCTTGCTCGGAGGGCGAATCAAAGCGATAGTTTTAGTAATAGCCCCGGAATGCAGAAACCTAGTTTTTTTACGAAAATACATAAATCGCGCCGCGCCATCCGCCTCGGTAGAAAAACCGCGAAGGCTTGAGTTGTTCGAGATGTCGATCGAGCTTGAGAATACAAATTATTAAATTTTATGTCTATCGCGCACTATAGAGATGAGTTTGTGATATAATTACCAGGGTAAAGTAAGTCTATATACTTAATCAGTCATCCAGCTCCTCAAAAAGTTTATAATTAAAAGAAGAAACAGATTTTTCTCGGAAATTGATTCGATTAGTTGCCGTTCCCAAAAATCTGCCGAAGGTCGCTAATTATATCTACATGGGAAATGCGAAACTTTTTAGCCGGTCAGTTAGCGCGTAAGTTAACAAGTGCTTCTGCCCTGGACTCCGAACCGAAAAATGGCATAGATGACAAATCAATACCAGCGCCAGCGACGGCTGAGGTGTTACGGTCAATTGTAAAAGTTTGGTAAAGTTATTGAACCCCCTGTCGCGAAGCTGAGCGACACCGGAAAAAGTTTGCTTCGTCGCCCGGAAACCCTAAATACAAGGACAACGCAGCAGACCCCAAATGCAGTCTGATATAACTCTCCACCAGTTGTAAAAGAACTTTTGCCGCCGGCCTAGCATAGGGATTTAGTTATTTTTGTATACTATGTGAAAGTAGTGAGAACTATTAGAAGGAAGTGGGTTCGACCAACCAATAATTTCGTGTGATATCCTTAAGCCAATGCTCAAAGTATCAACCCGAAGGCTCGCAGAAGAAAGCTGATTTTACCCACACAATATCAAAGAGGTCAACATGGAAAGAGAACAGGACGCTCATATCGTACCCATTAGCAACCAGAGCCGACAGGTGCAGCAATTTTCCGTTGACGAGGGAGAAGAGTTAAGCGCGCAGCCTCAGAAAGGATTGAATCTAAAGCCGTTGTTGAGGACTTTTCAGCGACAAGCCCTAATCATTATTGGGATTATAGCTCTAGTAGGCGCTGGAGCTGTTTATCAGATCAAGGGAGGCAAGAAAACATATCAAGGCGATTTTCGGCTGCTAGTGGAACCCGTGACAACGGAGGCCAGAATAGCTGACCCCTCTGCCCTAGCCAATCGCGGCGATGGGGGGGGAGTGCCTAATCGAGATTTTTTTAGTTTGGACTACGCAACTCAACTTCAAATTCTCCAGAGTCCTCAGATGCTGTCGGCTATTGTTAAACAAGTCCAAAAACGATATCCAGAAGTTACCGAGGAAATTCTTCAAAAAGGATTACTCGTTTTGCGGATGGGAGAAGATGAGAGGACGATGACTAAAATTTTGGAAGTTCGCTTCATGGGGACTGATCCTAAATTAGTTGAGTTTGTTTTACAAGTAACTAAACAGAAATATTTAAAGTACAGTCTTGACGAACGCAAGACTAGCATTGGTCAAGGTGTTAAATTTATTGAAGACCAGCTTCCGGCACTCAGTAAGCGCGTAAACAAGCTGAAATCGGAGTTACAGGTGATACAGGAGCAGCAAAAGATTACCAATCCTCAAGAACAAGGCGCGCAATTAATCGAGCAAGTTCGTAACGTAGAAACTTTAGAGTTAGAAACTCAAAGGCTACTGCAAGAACAGAAAACGCTTTACGCTAACTTGCAAAAACAATTAGATTTTACACCAAATGAAGCTATTGCCGCTTCCGCTTTAAGCGAAGAACCTCAATATAAAGAGTTGCTGACCAAGGTTAAGGAAGTAGAAGGTCAGATTGCTGTAGAAACAGCTCGTTTTAAATCTGCTAACCCTATAGTGGAAGCTTTAGAGCGCAAGCGGGCAAATTTAGTAGCTTTGCTCAACCAGCAAACCGATCGAATTTTGGGGCAAAATTTAGTAGGCACCCAAGCCAATTCTAAAGTTCAGAATTTTCAAAATTCGATTCGCATAGGCTTGATTAAACAATTGGTTGATACTGCTAACCAAGTTCAAGTCTTAGAAGCTCGCCGTCAGGCAATCAGCCAAACTAAAAACAATTTAAACCGACAAGCAACAGAATTCCCCACCATAGCCCGCCGCTACAACGAACTGCAACAGCAATTAGAAGTAGCCGCCCGCACCCGCGATCAACTTTTAAGCCAGCGGGAAACTCTGCGCGTCCAAGCAGCTCAAAGCCAAGTACCTTGGGAAATAATTTCTGAACCACGGATACCGCGAGATGCTAAGGGCAACCTGATTCCAGTTGCCACGAAAGCTAAAAACAAATTTGTGATGGCAGTTGTTGGGGCGCTAGTGTTGGGTCTTGGAGCTGCTATCCTCATTGAAAAGTTCCGCAATATTTTCTACTGTGCTGATGACGTTAAAGATGCGGTTGAACCGCCTTTATTGGGAGCAATTCCTCTTGACAAAAATGCTAGAAAATTGCCGCCTTCTATTGCTAATGCTTATGGTTATCTTGAAGGAAAAGAGGGTAATAAGAAAATTGCTGCGGAATTTATAGAAGCTTTTGACTCTCTTTATACTAATATCCGCTTTCTTTCTTCAAATCGAACGATTAGCTCTTTGGCAATTGGTTCGGCTACAGTTGGCGAAGGCAAATCTACCGTTGCTTTAAACTTAGCTCACGTGGCAGCGCTGGCGGGTCAGCGAGTGCTGTTAGTAGACGCGAATTTGCATTCCCCCAGCCTGCACTTGCTGTTGGAACTGCCTAATGTCAAGGGATTGAGCAACTTGCTCGACCATAAAAACGAACCCAATGAAATTATCCAACGATCGCATCTAGCAGATAATCTTTTTGTATTAACTGCCGGTCTCCCGAATCCTGGTACTGCCAGACGGCTGGCATCATCTCAGATGCAGTATTTAATGGAAGAACTTCAGGCAAAATTTGACTTAGTTATCTACGATACGCCGCCGCTGGCGGACAGTAAAGATACGAATTTTTTAGCGGCGCGCACCGATGGCATACTGATGGTTGTAGCAATTCACCAAGTCTCCTTTTCTGTAGTCAAAAAAGTTTTCAGTCAATTAGAAAATTTTGGCATACCATGCTTGGGAACAGTTGCGAATCATGCCCCTAAACGCAAGAAGTATCCAGCATCGAGATCGTCAGTTGTTGAAGATAAAAATGAATATTTGAATTTGACACCAGCACCGTCTCGTATCCGCAAACTAGCTCCCAAAAAAGAGTGATACCCAACAAAGATGACCTCCAAAAAAAAGGATACAAGCCCCCGACAGGAGTCAATCGATTTTAGATTTTAGATTTTAGATTTTAGAGGCGACCCCACGGATAAATGCTCTTTCTTGAGGATTTTTGATTTTCGATTTTGGATTGATTCCACGGATAAATCACGTGGCGGGTATCACCTTTGAAATTCGTGGTCATGGAAATCCCAAAATTTTAGACTCTTGTTCAATCTCCCAGATTCGTCTGTGGAGTAAATCGAAAATCTAAAATCGTTAGACTGAGCGCGACTTGACGCTCGCGCTCGCCGAACCTCTTAGGCCGAAGTCTAAAATCTCAAATCTCAAATTGACTGATGGCGGACTAATTTTCATCCGGGTTGGTAGGAAATGTGACGATAAAATTAGTCCAGCCATTCCTGCTTTCAACCTCAATTTTTCCTTGCAACTGTTCCACAAGTTTTTGAACCAAAGCTAAACCCAAACCTGTACCTCCTTGTTTCCAAGGATCTGCGTTGGGAACTCGATAAAATTTCTCAAAAATTCGAGGCAATTCCTCTATGGAAATGGACGATTGATTGCTGAGTGTAAATTGGATTTCTGAAGCCACAGCACTTGCTTGTCGCGCATCTGTCCTTTGTCCTCCTTGTTCCCAGTCTCCGTTTTTGCACTCAACTTTCAGAAAAATTTCGCCGTTATTGGCAGTATATTTGCAGGCATTGTTGAGGAGCTCGGCTAAAATTCGTCCCAAGCTAGCGCGGTTGGAACTGATCGTGGGGAGGTGGCGATCGCACTCTACTCGCAAATCCTGGTGGCGGTCGTGGGCCCGGGTGTAAAACGGGTCGATAATAGTAGGCAGCCAGACTTCTAAGTTTACTGGTTCGAGGTCGATCGGACAAGTTGCAGCTTCGAGCCGCTGCAAATCTAGCAAAGCATTAATCAAATCTGTTTCTCTCGTACATTCTGTTTCTAAAATTTCTAGATAAATCTGGCGTCGATCTAGTGTGGGAGAAATTCTTAACATATGAATAGCCATTTTTATATTAGCTAAAGGCGTCCGCAGTTCGTGAGAAACTGTGCTGAGAAATTCATCCTTGAGGACGTTTAAATGCTGGAGTTCGTGAACTTTTTGCTGCAATTCGGCAGTGCGTTCTTGGACTTGACGTTCGAGGTCGGTGTTGAGATTCTGGACTTGCTGATAGAGTTGGGCTTGCTGAATGGCGATCGCGATTTGAGTTGCCAGTTGCAGCAGCAAATCCACTTCCGAAGGCTGCCACTGACGGGATTGGGAACACTGATGAACACACATCATCCCCCACAAATTGCCGTCTTGCAAAATTGGTACAATCAAATAAGCTTTGATTTGCGCTTGCTGGAACCGGGCATATTTTTCGGCGCTCAAACTGGCTTGGTCGAGGTCTGGAACCGCATAAATTTCCTGTTCGACCACCGAAGCAGATTCTTGCCAAATATTATCCGGCATGATTTCTCCCAAGATTGAAGGCCAATTTTCGGCAACGGATTCTGCCACTACAATGCCGTAATTGCTGGACTCTAAATGCAGGATGGCTACTCGGTCAGCTTGCAAAACTTGGCGGACTTCATCGACGCTGGCGTTGAGAATTTCTTCGAGGTTTAAGGATTGGTGAATCCGCAAGGAAATGTGAGTTAACAGCCGATCGCGCTGCAATTGTTCGTGGAGTTTTGCTGTCCGTTCCCGCACCTGCTGTTCCAGTTTGGCATTGCGGCTTTGCAACAGTTCCACTTTTTCGGCTTGCAATTGATAAACCGACTGCTGCAACTGTTTGACCACTCGGTACATTTCGGTGGGGTCGAGGACTCTGAGCAAGCTGGTCTGAGTAATAATTCCCAACAGTTCTCCGCGCCCCCCGCACACGACCAACCGCTGCACTTGTTGCTGCTGCATTTCTTTGTGCGCCGTCCATAGGGAATCGGAAGGTTGAAGAAATTGCAGGGGAGTTCTCATGACTTTTTGAGCTGGAGTTTCCTTGAAATTTAGTTCGAGAAACTGTGCCTGCACAATGTCATATTCGGTAATAATTCCCAGGGGTTGGTGAAAGGAATAGTGAAAAATGGAGGTATAGTCATCTTTGGGCTTCTCCATTGTTAATTCTTTGTTTTTTGTAATCACTACGCAACTGACTTGATGCTCTGACATCAGTTCGGTTATGCTCAGCAGCGAGGCGGTGTGGGGCGCTGTAATTGGCGTAGTCATTAATTCTGCTACCCGCCGCAATTTAAGAATGTTTGAAGGCTGCAATACTTGGCGAATTCTTTCCCGTGTCAGCACTCCTACCAAGTGGCGAAATTGATTGACGATCGGCAAATAGCGAATCTTGTGCTGGCGAAATAAGGATAAGGCGGTAAACACGTCTTGGTCATCGGATTCTGTGAGGGAGACCGACACCGGGGACATCACTTCGGAAATTGGTATTTTGTGCAGGGCTACTTTGTGCTGGCTGTCTATTGTGCCAGAAGCTATCAGCCTCACTAGGTCGGCGGGAGTTAATATGCCGATTAACAGTCCGCGGCTGGGGTTGTCGGATAAGTTGCCTGTGGTAATAGTCTGCTGGTTCTGCACGACGAACACGCAGCGGGCCCGCACCTTTTCCGGCGCGGCTGTTTCGGTCATCGCCCCCCGGTCTGAGGGTACAGGTGTTTTGACTAGGGGACAACTGTTTTGCAACTGACTCATCAGGGCGATCGCCACTGCTAAGGAAGTTTCTGGCCCGGCAGTGAGGGGGTAGCGATCGATCGCTTGTTCTAAGGCTGAGGAGTAAAAGGGCGGGTGGTAGAACGGCATAGTGGATGGCAGGTTGTCGGAGGGAGGCTAACGATCGGGCAAAGCCTTAGGGAACGGCACAAACACCTCGCCTGTGCTTGAGATTTAAATAATAGACTTTCTAATTGATTATTTCCACGCAATCTGAGCTTTAGATTAATGGTGTCGCTAATCCGCAATCTTACTCATCTCAAATACGCAGGGCGGTTTTTACTGCCTCCTTTTCCCCTGAGACTCCCCTATAATCAAAATAACCCGAATGTAAAGTTTTACTACAAGATTTATCCATAATGACAACTTTAAGCTTAGAGCAAATTGCAGCCAAGTTAGAAAGCCAAAATTCAGCCGATCGAATGGTGGCTTTGGCCAACTTGCGGAATGTGCCTGCTGCAGAGGCGGTGCCTTTAATTAAAAAGGTGTTGAACGACGAAAGTTTGCAAGTGCGATCGATGGCTGTGTTTGCTCTCGGGGTCAAACCGACAGCAGAGTGCTATCCTATTCTAGTCAAATTGCTAGAAACTGACCCGGATTACGGCATTCGCGCTGACGCTGCGGGTGCTTTGGGCTATCTCGAAGATATCAGAGCTTTTGATGCTTTGGTGCGGGCTTTTTACGAAGATACTCAATGGCTGGTGCGCTTCAGCGCTGCTGTTTCTCTGGGGAATCTCAAAGATCCCCGGGCTCGCGACGTGCTGCTGAAAGCTCTCGACAGCGAGCAAGTGGTGATCCAGCAGGCGGCCATTTCGGCTTTGGGGGAAATTAAGGAAATTGGGGCGATCGATCGCATCCTCAACTTTGCTCAGTCGGAAGATTGGCTGATCCGCCAGAGGCTGGCTGAAGCTTTGGGCAATTTGCCGAGTGTTAAGAGCGTTTCGGCCTTGAAATACTTAGAAAAAGACAGCAATTCTCAAGTATCTCAAGCGGCAACAATTTCTCTCGATCGTTTGTCAAAAGCAGAAGGATAACAGATATTTTCTACCTTATTTTGTAAGTGTTTCATTTCCGCGCTTTGAAGCCGGGGATGAAACACCTATAGCCTAATTTATTCAGCCGGGAGCATCTCAGTTTTGCATTTACAGTGCGAGCGTCCCCGCTCGCGTATTGTACAATACGCGAGCGGGGA
>NZ_JAUBTI010000161.1:0-10332 GCF_036702415.1 Microcoleus sp. D3_18a_C4
CGTCCAAAAAGGACGGGCGGGACGCCCATCCCACAATAACAATTAAAATTGTAAGTTATTTAATTCGCGATCCTAAACTCCTTAAATCCCAAGAAAGCGAATCCGTTGCAGAACTTCCTTTTTTCGCAACAACAAAACAGAAAAAACCCGGTTTGTCCAAAAAACCGGGTTTCTGAATACCCTCAAATTTTTAGGTTTAATAGAGTTTTGATTCTTCTTAACTCAAAACTCTCACGACTCACAACTTAAAACTGTTGAGATTTTGCTGTGGTTTTTGCCCGATCGAGCTTTAAGATCAACACCCCCAAAGGTGGCAAACACAAGTCGATCGAATAAGCACTGTTGTGGAACCACCACTCCTCAGTCCACTTGCCCCCCAAATTCCCCATATTGCTACCGCCGTATTCCCGCGCATCGCTGTTAAACAACTCCGTATAGAAACCTGGTTCCGGTACTCCTACGCGATAGTGAGAGTGGGGCTGCGGCGTAAAATTGCACACCGTCACCACAAACTCGTCGCCATCCTTCTCTCGGCGCACAAATGCCACGACACTGTGTCGATTGTCGCTGCAATCAATCCACTCAAACCCATCCTCAGCAAAATCTTGACTGTAAAGTGCCGTTTCGCTGCGGTACAAATTGTTCAAATCTTTAAAAAACAGCTTCAACTTTTGGTGCGGCTCGAATTGCAGCAACTGCCACTGCAAATCCCCCCAAACGTTCCACTCGTGCCACTGGCCGAACTCCATCCCCATAAAGATCGTTTTCTTGCCGGGATGAGCAAACATAAAAGTAAACAAACACCGCACGTTTGCAAACTTTTGCCATTCGTCCCCTGGCATTTTCCCGATGATGTGGGCTTTGCCGTGCACTACTTCATCGTGGGACAAAGCCAGCATGAAATTCTCGCTGTGGTTGTACCACATACTGAAAGTTATGTTGTTCTGGTGGAACTGGCGGAACCACGGGTCCATGTGGTAATAGTCGAGCATATCGTGCATCCAACCCATGTTCCACTTCAGGTTGAAACCCAAACCGCCTACATAGGTCGGCCAAGATACCATCGGCCAAGAGGTAGATTCTTCGGCGATCGACAGCGCCCCTGGGAAATAGCTAAAAATGACGTGATTCGCCTGACGCAGAAAATCTGCAGCCTCGATATTTTCCCGGCCCCCGTACTGGTTGGTCAGCCATTCTCCCGGTTCGCGGCAGTAATCCAAATAAAGCATCGAAGCCACCGCATCTACGCGAATCCCGTCGATGTGGTACTTGTCAAACCAGAACAGAGCGTTTGATACTAGGAAATTCCGCACTTCGTTGCGGCCGTAGTTAAATACTAGGGTTCCCCACTCTTTGTGCTCGCCCTTGCGGGGGTCGGCGTGTTCGTACAAGTGAGTTCCGTCAAAGAAAGCCAAACCGTGGCCGTCTTTGGGGAAATGTCCCGGTACCCAGTCCACCAGTACGCCAATGCCGTTGGCGTGGCACTGGTCAACAAAATACATGAAATCTTCAGGTGTGCCGTAGCGGGAGGTTGGGGCGAAATAACCGGTGACTTGATAGCCCCAAGAACCGTCGAAAGGATGTTCGGCGATGGGCAGCATTTCGATGTGGGTGAATCCCAAATCTTTGACGTAGGGTATCAGCCGATCGGCTAATTCCCGGTAAGTCAGAAAGCGCGCCCCAGGATTCAGTTCCGAAACCTGCACCGGAGGTTGTATTTCCCCATTTGGTAGCACGGCGGGTTCGTCAGTAGCGGCGTGCAGCCAAGAACCGATGTGGCATTCGTAAACCGAAACCGGCTGCGTCAGTGGGTCTGTGTGCCGCCGCTTTTCGATCCAAGCGCTGTCGTTCCAAGTGTAGGTGCTTAAGTCGGTGACAATTGATGCTGTTTTCGGCCGCACTTCTTGCTGGAAACCATAAGGATCGGACTTTTCGTAGGGATGTCCGTCTTGGTTTTTCACTTCGTATTTGTAGGAAGTTCCCACGGATAGTCCCGGAATAAATAATTCCCAGATGCCGTTTTGCGATTTCCGCATTTGATGTTTGCGGCCGTCCCAATAGTTGAAATCTCCTAAAACAGAGACATTGCGAGCATTCGGGGCCCAAACGGCAAAATATACTCCTGTGATGCCGTCTACTTCGGTGAGGTGCGCCCCGAGTTTTTCATAAATCCGGTGGTGATTGCCTTCTGAGAATAGGTGCTGGTCGAATTCTGTGAGTTTGGGCGATCGAAAGGCGTAGGGATCGTATATGAAGCGCTCGTGTTCCCCTTCTTTGACCCGCAATTGATAGTTTGCTAGTTCTGGGGTGTCGATCGTACATTCAAAAAAGTGAGGGTGATGATCTGATTTCATCGGGTATTCGGCCCTGGCCTCCGGCAAAACTACGGATACCGCATCCGCATTCGGCAGATAAGCTCGGACGACCCAGACTTTTTTGCCATTTTCTTCGATCGCGTGAGGGCCTAGCACTTCAAATGGATCTTGGTGCTGATTCCAAACAATGCGGTCAATCTGTTCAAAGGGGACGGTCGCGGGCATAAAACTACTTACCTCAATCTTTTAACTAAATGGCTTTCAAAACCTAGAGCGGCGCTGCACTTTACATTTCGATACATTTTTGATTGCTGATCCTACCACTGATTAGCACGATCTTGACTGCTGCAGATCCAGCCCGCGTCCTTGCACACACAGCAGGCTGTTGCCTTGCCGACGGCCGAGCTGGGGTTTTACTGCTAACATCTAAGTATAGAAATAGTGAACGAACCTGACGGTCAACTGAGTACAGTTAGACCGCAGGCTTCTTTTTCCTTTTTTTCAAAGGCTTTTTTGAGTGACGGAGTTCCCCCGCCACTTTCGTAACTTAGACCAATTCTCTTTATAAGCTTAGCTGAGTTTTTATCTCGATCCAAAGATTCTCCGCATTGACAAGAATGCCAGCGCTCCGACAATTCTTTCGGTACTTTGTTGAGGCAATTCCAGTAATGTTGAGAAGTTCCTCTTGGAGAGACAAACAAAATGCTTTTACCCAATTTCCAGGCGACATATTTTAGGACGCTGGCGAATTGCCCATGAGCAGCATCAAGCATGGATTTATTCAAGCCACTTTTAGCTGACTGACCGTTCGGCAAATAAACCAAATTACCATTTTCAACATCAGTCTTGGGCTTGGCACGTCTAGTTAAATTTTTGACACTCAAGTCTTCAACAACTAAAACCTCACATTTACCGAATAGCTCATGTGCAGTTTTAAACTGAAAATCTAATCTAGCTCTAGCTACAAACTGATGGAGTTTGGAAATCTTGTCCTTGATAATCTTCCCAGGCTTAGAACCCTTGACTCTATTAGCTAAGTTCGCTTGAAGTTTTGCCAATTTCTGGGCAGACTTCCTCAAAAACCTAGGATTCTCAACTCTCTCGCCATTGGAAAGATAGACGTAATTAGTGATTCCCAGATCGATGCCAACAGTATTTTCGACCGTCGGTTGAATTTCTGCAACCGTTACGGGAACTGTTTTATCTTCTAGCGTCAGGGAGATATACCACCCATCAGCTTCTCTGATAACTGTTCCCGTCTTAACTGTGAACCTTGTTGGTATTGGACGGTGGAAAACCATAGGTACTTGACCTATTTTTGCGAGGTCAATACAAATCCTATTTTGCTCGTCCTTGACAATATCAAGATTGTCTAGTTGAGGATAAGTGAAAGATTTGTAGTAATGAAGCCCTTTGAATCTGGGCTTGCCTCTACGATTGCCATTTTTATCGGGCGTCGTGAAATTTGAAAAGGAAGTTTCCACTCTGTTGACGACATCTTGCAAAACCTGAGAGTCCAACACTTTATAATCAGGAAATAGCTTTTTTGTGTTTTTCAGGTCAGCCAGTTGTATGGTTTGCCACTGTACATATCCGCCTTCAATGTTCGATAAAACGTCACCTTTCCTGGTCAAAGGATTGCCTGACTCATCCTTTTTTCTACCATCCCTAGTTTGCACTCTCGTCAAAGGAATATTTTGATAAATTTCCTCAATCGGGACTATCGAAACAATCAAGGGGCAGGCGTTGATAGGTGTTCTCGTGGCTGACCACCACCTAAATCTATCGCCAAGTCGGTAGTTGTACTGCCGACGACAGAGCTCTAGGTGAGCCACCATCGTTGTTAGTTGGGCTTTTGTGGGTTTGAGGCGGTATTTGTAAGTGAGTTGCATTTTTTAACTTTCTTTTTTCGACCTTTGCATAGTATAGTTTGTGTATGTCCAAAATGCCACACCAAAGATTACCCTTTCAACACTTAGGAAGTACATCGAAAATCAAGATACTTCCGAAGATTAATTCATAGTGGCTAAGTCTAATTGTCGGTTTCCGTCCCTCCACCCGACGCTTCTTTCCATCACGCGGGCGTAATTTATTCGGGGTACTTCGCGCAGCGCTCAGATGTGTCCCCTCTAAATATACCGAGGGACTTCCCGGCTGGTAGTTAAAACAAATTGAAAAATTTATATTTTTTCCCAAATATCCTTGACTTATTTTTTTATATGTGATAAGGGATATTTTTAAACTCTTGTCGATTTGCCACTCCCGGAGGGTCAACCCTGTAAGTGTTGGGGAGCAGTTAATAGTTTACCTGGAATTTTCAGGCAGGGAGCATCGCCCGATCGGTAGACTTTCACATCTCGGAGGCGGGGTTTGCCCACAAAGTCGGTGAATTTGGGCAATACGCTCAAACAGCGAAGGATGCTTAACTCGGTATTTAGGAATCAAAGCTAAAGGACTCAGTATGGCGACAGCAGCAAGCAATATCTGCCATGCTCAAGGCATCGCCTACCAAACTAGCACCATGCTACCAGCGACGGTGCAATAGGTTTAAAGCAGCACTCAGGCGCAACGGGAGCGAGTTTTGCCGAGGCAGGGTTAATACCGCAGTGGCACGGCGCCAATTGAATCACTAAACTGGCTCAAAACAGACGGGTCGATTTGCTTGCCCGCAGCGGCGCGAAACTCGCAGTAAACACATCGAGTAGCAATGTCCATGCTTTCATCGAGCCTGTATTCGATCATCGAAGCCTAAGCTTACTTTCCTCTCGTCTGCGGGCAACAGCGGCCGGGAAGGAAAACGAGACTCGATCGTGCAAAATTTTCGTCGAGTCTGCGCTCGCCTCCGGTTGACCAAGAATTTCAAAGGTGGTACCCGCCACGTGATTTATCCGTGGAATCAATCCAAAATCGAAAATCGAAAATTCTCAAGCCCCCGCATTTATCCGTGGGGTCGCCTCTAAAATCTAAAATCTAAAATCTAAAATCTAAAATCGATTGACCTTCGAGTTGAGGCAGCAGCACTGGCACTGTCCTCAAACCTCCCGTCACAGACTTGAGTTTCAAAACCTGCATACCGGGAGTCAAATTTTATACTTGAAAGCTAATGCCCTTGTAACCCAGCGCTAAGCGGACTTGGTGGCAGTAAGGGGATGTACGGAACAGTAGTAAAAGCATCAGACTACAACTAACACCCAACTTGAGACCTAGACCTCTGAGATGAAAAAATGCGAGGAGCGAACGATTTTTCACCTGGAGGCTAGGCTCGTTGGGCAAACACTCTCGGATCGCCCTAGTTAGGGAGACTTTTTAGGAGAAGGGGCAGGGGTAGTAGTTGCACCACCAGCCCCAGGAGTGGCTTTTGGAGATGCAGAAGAAGCAGGGGGAGTAGTAGTAGTGCCAGTGCCACCAGGGCCGCCCGGAGAGGGGCTAGGGGAGCTGGGGCTGGTGGTATCTCCTCCGCAGGCGCCGAGGGCTACTGCCAAGCCCACGACCAAAGTCAAACGAATTAATCCCTTGTTCATAAAAACTCCTTAAGATTGAAAACCCATCGCAAGGAAGGGAAGAGTGTACTTGAGAAACAATGCTGGCACGAATAGATCAACGATTCGCTCGTTGATTACAATACTGCATTTATTAATAAATTTCACATAGATTATCGCTAACCAGCAAAGATTTCTTTTTTTTGGCAAATCCTGAAGTCAAAGAGACCAGTGGTAGGATGGGTTGGTTGGCTTGTGAGGTATCCTTGGTAAGGATAACCGATCGAACGCAGATTGCCACAACTGGCGATCTGGGAGACAAAAAACTCTTAAGCTCAATCAAGCTGAAGCTACCCCACTTTACTTATTGGTGAACTCTATGACCGCTGCTATCAGATCCCCCGATTCTCCCCGCTCCCGATCGACCCGCAAGCCCGCTGCTGGCCCAGCCAAAAGCAAAGTTACTTCTATTGCCAAAGCTAGGCGGGCGAAGACAGGGCCGGTATTGCCCAACTACTCGCCAGCAAACGACGAACAGGCGATGGCTCGATCGTCCGCATCGGTGCTCAAAGTCCTGCCCAATCGCCAGCAGCAGCCAGTGTGGTTGCGATCGCTCCTGCAGGCACAGCGCGCCTCCTCAGTGGTAGCAGTTATGCTTTTGGGCGGTGCTCTGAGTCTCTACGGCTTGACTGTTTACGGCGAGCAGCGCTGGAGTCAGGATTATCAAAAACTGGAAACTCTGCGCCTCCAAGAACAGCAGTTGAGTGCTGCTAGCGAAGTCTTGAAACACCAACTTGCTAAAGAAGCCCAAAATCCCGAAACCGGTTTGGCTCCACAGAATCCTGGGAACACGATTTTCTTGCAGCCGGCCCCTGAAACCCGATCGCCCGTTGCGGCACCAAATTCTGAGCCCGCTCTCAAGAAGGGAGGCGGTGTGGAAACACCGCTGGGCTATTAAGCCTGTGTCAAAGCCGAGAGCGCCCTCCGGGCCTTCCTTCTCCGAGGGCCTGAGAATTTGAGGATCTAATTTCCTTTTTGACTTTTTTGCAAGTCGCGATCGATTTTCTGCTTGCAACCGGAAGTTACAAGTTAAAAATAATTAACACCACTTCAAAAAACAGAATGCAACTGTAGGTCTGATCCAAACCCTGATAGCGATCGCTCATTCCCAAGTCTTGAATTTTCTCTTCTAAATTCTAAATTCTAAATTCTAAATTCTAAAACGCTCTAACTTGCTATTGAATTTTTAATGCCATGAGCTACGACCCCCGTTTTGACCGCTACAGATCGCCGAATTTCAAACGCCCAAAACAGGCGGGCGATTCCCTACGGGATAGCTTCGCCGCGCGTACTGGGTGGGAAAAACCAGCCAAACCTAGATATTCCGGCAGTTTCGGCCGATCGCCACAACAGACGGCTGCATCTTGGGGGCGACCGGTGGAGCGTTTAAAGCGCAGCAAGTTCCGTTTGTGGGCCGTGTGGGCGGTGTTGATGCTGGGGGGGCTGGGGCTGGCTGTGAATTTGTTTTATTTGCAGGTGACGCGAGCTCCGGCGCTGCGTAAACAGGCTCTTCAGCAGCAAACTCTCAAAACGAAGCCGTTTGTACCGAGACGCCCGATAATTGACCGCGCAGGGAATGTTTTGGCGATCGACAGACAGGTGTACACGCTCTACGCTCACCCGAAGTTGTTTAACCACTCGAAGGCGGAAATAGCGGCTTTATTGGCTCCGATGCTGGCGATCGAACTGACTCCGGGCACTACGTCGGAAACTGAACTGATACGCAGGTTTAATCTTGCTGAAAGCGGCATTACAATTGCGGAGTCTCTACCTCAAGAGGTTGCCGATCGCGTCGCTGGGATGCAAATTAAAGAGAGTCTGGTGGATGGCTTGGAGTTGCTGCGGCAGCAGCAGCGTTTTTACCCGCAGCAGGAGTTGGCGGCTGATATCCTCGGTTATGTGGACGGGGAACGGAAGGGACAAGCCGGGGTGGAATACAGCCAGCAGAATTTGTTGGAACGATCGATGCCGTCGATTCAGTTTAGCAGGTCGAGCAATGGGAATTGGGTGCCCGATCGGCTGACGGCGGGATTTGTGCAGCTTGATGACTTGAAATTGCAATTGACGATCGACAGTCGCTTGCAGCGGGCGGCCCGAAGTGTCCTCAAGGAAAAAATGAAGCAACACGATGCGAAGCGGGGCACAGTGATTGTAATGGATGCCAGTAACGGGGAATTGCTGTCAGTGGTAGCGGAACCTTCTTATGACCCGAATCAATATTTTAATTTCGATTTGTCGCGCTATAAAAATTGGGCTGTAACTGATGTTTATGAGCCTGGTTCGACTTTTAAAGCGATTAATGTGGCGATCGCTCTGGAAGCGGGTGCGGTGAAACCTAATACTGTGTTTAACGATGAAGGTCGGATTTACATGAATCCCTGGACTATCCAAAATTCCGATTACCAAAGAGCAGGAGCGCGCGGCCCTTCGACTGTTACTGAGATTTTGAAACATTCTAGTAATGTGGGGATGGTGCACATGATGAGAACCATGAAACCTTCTCTTTACTATCAAGCTTTAGAAAAACTCGGACTCGGACAAACGGCGGGAACTGATTTGCCTTTTGAAGTAAGCAGTCAACTTAAAAATCGAGAGCAATTTATTAACTCTCCTGTGGAAGTTGCTACTACTGCTTTTGGTCAGGGTTTTTCGATTACTCCGATGCAGTTGGTGCAGCTTAACGGCGCTTTGGCTAATGGTGGCAAGTTGGTGACTCCTCACGTTGTGCGGGGACTTTTTGATAGGGATGGTGAAGCTTATTGGAAGCTTCCGAGGCCGGTTCCAAAGCAGGTTTTTTCGCCGGAAACTACTAAGCAGGTGTTAGAAATGATGGAAACTGTGGTTGATGGTGGTACGGGGAAAGCTGCACAAATTCCTGGGTATCGGATTGCTGGAAAAACGGGCACGGCTCAAAAAGCTAATGCTGGTGGGGGTTATTCTGACAAGGCGATTATTACTAGCTTTGTGGGGATCATGCCTGTGGAGGCTCCTCGGTATGTGGTTTTGGCGGTGATTGATGAGCCGAAGGAGGGTTCTTCGGGGGGGACGGTGGCGGCGCCGATTGTGGAGTCGGTGATGGAGGCGCTGATTTCTATTGAGAAAATTGCGCCGAGTAAGAAGTAGTTGATTATATCTGAGATGTTGCACCGTCAGCAACAGGCTTTCTGGCCTGTTCCACAGGGAGCATCTCAGTTTTGCATTTACAGTGCGAGCGTCCCCGCTCGCGTATTGTACAATACGCGAGCGGGGACGCTCGCACTACAATAAAAAAAATGCTTTTTACAAAACTGAGATGCTCCCGTTCCACAAGAAAATTCACTCTTTGTGGAACAGGCCGAAAAGCCTGTTCTTGAGAATGGTGCAAGATGTGAGTTATATCGGAGATGTTGCGTCAGGAATTGACATCGAATATAAGCATCGACAACAAGGCTATTGAGGGCACGGCAATGCCGTTTCCCTACCCCAAAATAATTCATCGGGCGATCGGATGTAACGATCGCCGGATTTGTAGGGAAACGGCACTGCCGTGTCCTGATTTCGGGTAATATCGTTTTCCCTGACGCACCCTACATCAGTGACTCAGTAACAATATCTTTTGTTGTCGTTGGGTTTTAATTGTCTTTGGGAGGTGCGTTTATGTCCTAGGAGAGTGGAGATGATGATGCAGCGTTGGCTGTTTCTTAAGTTGGGATGATATAGTGTTAGGGTTCCTTTGGCTCTTATACTCGTTAGGGTGCAGTCGTGGTCGCTTCGAGATACGGGGCAACCTCTGTGGTTGAACATGACGCGCCGGATTGTGCCCTTTGTTTTTTGCTCGTTGTTTTCATTTACTTGGAGCACTGTTGTTTCATTTGTATCTATTTGAATTTGCGGTTCTAGGTTTTTCCATTGACTGGCTGCTACTTGGCCGGGGGGAATGTCGGCTGGATGGACTGCTACTTGTACGTTTTCTCCTACTTGTTTGAAGCTGGCTTGCCATGAAATTTTGGATCGTTTGGCGTTGCTGCGGGCAAGTTCCATTGCCCAATAAGCTCGATCGAGCGATACCTTTAAACGGTGGTTGTTGATAAACATTAGCCAAGAGGGGGCGACGATCGCACTAAATATTCCTATGATTAAAATAATTATCAATAGCTCAATCATGGTAAAACCTGGGGCAGGTGTAGTGGCTCTGCCTTTTAGCATTTTATTTATTGACACGTAGATGCACTCCCTGATATTTAGCTGGGCCAAAAAACAGCTAGGAGGAGCTATTTTTTATTGGGTATATTTTAACTTTGGGTTTGGCGAGTGTGTAGATCGGTATTTACTGAAAATTTATGCGACTTTAAAAAAAACTGCGGGTAAGAAAACGGCAGTCAGGAAACGGTAGTGCCGTTTCCCTACAGCAATTTTGTCGATCGGATCGCGAATTAAATAACTTACAATTTTAATTGTTATTGTGGGATGGGCGTCCCGCCCGGCCTTTTTGGACGGGC
>NZ_JAUBTI010000162.1:0-10300 GCF_036702415.1 Microcoleus sp. D3_18a_C4
CGTCCCCGCTCGCGTATTGTACAATACGCGAGCGGGGACGCTCGCACTGTAAATGCAAAACTGAGATGCTCCCACTCTTGTAGGGACATGGCAGTACCTTTCGTCGTGTCAACTTAAGCATGAAACCCCTGATAAATGTCGCTTTTAGGCAAAGTCTAGATCCCCCTAAATCCCCCTTAAGAAGGGGAGTAGGGGTTGACTTTGAGAAGACTCCTGTCCCACCCTTCTTAAGGGGGGCTAGGGGGGATCGGGGCCTAATCGGTAGACGATATACTGATACTACTTTTGAGGTTAAGTTAACACGAATGGGCAGTGCGGTGTCCCTTCGGCACTCGCTCGCACAGTCTACTTCACAACCCTGGAATACACTATTAAGTAGCGCGTCAAACCATTTTACATAATTTTTCCAAGACCGCATACATATCACCAGCAAACTTTTTCGGATTCCACAGCGGCGACAAATTGGCTGGATCTTTAGATTTCACCAACTGTGCTTTAATTGCATTTCTCAATTCACGTTCTTTGCCCAATTTTACACCCACTTCCACATATTCCGACCAAGACAAAGCCACGCCTGTTTCAATTCCCAAAGTCTGCAAAAACGAATAACCCATTCTCGACAAAAATTGCTCTCCTGTGCGAGTCACCACCGGCAAATTAAACCACAAAGCCTCTAAAGTGTGAGTTCCTCCGTTGTAAGGATAAGAATCTAACAACACATCGGCCAGCAAATAGATAATTCTGTGTTCTTCCTCAGTAGCAAACCTCGGCAAAAACTTAATTCGGTGCTTGCTCACTTTCTCAGCTTCGCAAGCTTGGTGATACGCACCCTCAAACACCGCAGCATCGCCTAAAGCTTTGTGAATTAAGATACTGTTCGGCACTTCTTTGAGAATCGCAATTTGTGCTTTTACCAACTCGCGATTAAATTTTCTGCCGGGACTGACGCACAGGTAAACTATCTGATCCAAACCGATCCGATGCGATTTTCTCAATGCAACGGGATCGACTCCATATCTCTGAAAACCTGACACCGCTACAAAGGAATCCGGCATCCTAATTAGCTGCTCGTCATAATATTTTTCCCTGTCTGCTGGGTGCGAGTGCCTGTCTGTAAGAAAGTAATTTTCTGGCGATATGTAAGGGGCGTCAAATCCCAGCCAAGAAACACAAACTGGTGCGGGTTTTTGGTAGAGAATGTCAGCGTGAACTGGTACGCTGAGAGAATCTAAATCAACTAAAACGTCCAATTCATCTTGCTGAATTTGGTCGATAATTTCGGCAGAATTGGCAAGGCCGTTCGGGTAGGTGGTCGGAAAAGTGAGTTTTCCCCAAGTTTCAAATTGCTTAGTGAGAGCGTCAGGGACAATTTTTTCAGAAGAGTACAAATACACATTGGGTGTGATATCGGACAATTCGCGAATGATGTCCGCGCTGCACCAACCTACAGAATGGCGGCTAAAGTGATTGGACAAAAAGCCGATTTTTAACTTGCTGGATGGAACCGTTGGTTTTAAACTGTAATTTGCGGGTTGAGAAAAATTAGGTTTAATACATTGGTCGATATACTTTTGGGCAATTAATCTGTAAAGTTTTGAGTTGGCCGCCAAGTCATCTCGCAAATAGGGCGTGCTGAATAACAAATTTGCATAAAGCGATTTAATTTCCACCGGGCTAGCGGTTTCTAAGTTTGGCTGCAAGTATGACTCTAGCTCTAAAAATCGATCGCCCGCAATTTGATTTAATCCCGACACTTGATAGGTGCTGATGAAGTAAATCGCGGTCATAATTGGATCGGTTTCGGCACACATTTGGCTGTATTGGTGTACGGCTTGCCGCGCGGCAGCTAAATCGCTAGTATCTCTGAGGATGTCGCACAAATGTTGGTGGGCAGAAATAAAATCGGGTTTAATTTCTAGAGCTTTTTGAAGGTTGGGTATTGCGTCTTTAAATTGACCTTGGTGGCGCAAAACTCGGCCAATTTGACAGTATGCTTCGGCTAAATCGGGTTTGAATGCGATCGCCCGCTGCCATGCAGCCACAGCCTCATCTAACTTCCCTTGCTGCGCTAATTTATCTCCTAAATTTAAGTGAAAATCTACTTGAGCAAGGTGGGGATTAAGTTCGAGAGCTTTTTGTTCGTATGCTACCGCTGCATCCGGCTGCCCCTGCTGCTTCAGTGCCCCTGCCAAATTCCAGTAAGCAGCAGCCAAATTTGGTTTAAGTTCGATCGCCTTTTCGTAATTGACAACCGCCTCCACCAAATGCCCTTGTTTGTAGAGCATACTGCCCAAATTAGCATAAGCCTCAGCAAAATCGGGATTCAGGGCGATCGCCTCGGAATAAAACCGCATCGCTTCCTCAATTTGGCCGCTTGCTTGCTGCACATTGCCCATTGTCACGTAAGCCGCCGCCCAATCTGGTTGCAATTCCAGAGCTCGGCGACAAGCAGCGACGGCTGCTGCTAAATTGCCTTGAGAGTAATAGGTTTCTGCAACAACTGTCAGGGATGCAGCATCTTCAAATTGGGGTGTTTCGGATTGGTTGCGAAAATCGGAATTCATTTTGCGGCCTATCTGTGCTATCAAGTTAAAGGTTGAATCTATATTATTTTGCAGAGTAGCAGTTTTAGCGGAACTACGGGCGATCGTCACAGAGAATTTATGAGCGACAAGCAAGCGACACAGCGCCAACATAAGATCAAGTGGAAACCAAACCTCCTGCTGGGGATACTCTTGTTAACCTTAGCAATCCCCTTACCCTTTGCCCAAAAGACTTTCGCACAGCAGCAGCAGACAGCCAGCTTGCGGCAGAAATTATTTCAAACTGCTCTTTATTTCACCCTATATTTTGAGGGTGGATTCAGCAATCACCCTGCCGATAAGGGCGGCAGAACTTATCGGGGCGTCTTGCAAACAGAATACAACGCCTACCGCTACAGTCGTGGGCTTCCGCCCCTCGACGTGACGCAGATGTCCGAAGCAGAGCTCCTAGAAATTTATAAATATTACTGGGATTCGAGCCTATCGGGCACGATGCAGCCGGCTTTGGCGATCGTCATGTTTGACACCGCCGTTAATTTCGGTATTAATAACTCTATTACTTTTCTCCAGCAAGCGTTAGGATTGCCGCAAACGGGAGTTTTTGACTCGCGCACCAAGCAAGCGCTAAAAGGAGCGAATAACAGAAATACCGCCCTGCAAATGATTAATGAACGAATTATTTACCGCTACAAAAGGGTGCAAGAAGACCCGACTCAGATGGCATTTTTTCGGGGTTGGCTGAGCCGCGATTACAGTTTGTGGGGCTATGTAAATAAGATTAAGTAGCTGACTGTTGACTGTTGACTGTTGACTGTTGATTGTTATTTCTTATTCTATATTTGTGGAACAGACATCTTGCCTGTGTTCTATAAATGGCGTTGCTGATTTAGGGTATGAATAAACTTTTCTCCAACGTTACAAAACTCACCATACTTGGCCCATAGCAATTGGGAAATTTTTAATTCATACCTGTATTCAGCAAAACCAGCTTTTTAAAAGAAGCAGAAGTATGAAAGCAAAAGAACGTAAAACGACCTCGCGCTTTAGATACCCGACTTCTTAAAGAAGTCGGGTATCTAAGTATTCTGTTTTTTTAGGTTTGTCTACTTACTTGCCGCAATTAGCAAAAGTAGAGAACAAGTTATGACCTTGAACTTTCGACGCTTGCCATGTATTACGCCGATCGCCAAAAAAACTTGTATCTCTACCAACGTAGCTTTGCCAACCTAATGCAGCAACAGTTGGGTACTGAGCGGGAAAATCCCCTAGCAGAGGAATGTCTCGCGAGTCAAGTTTCCATCCTACCTTTTTGGTAAATTCTTTAATTTCTTCTTCGCAAGTTTGACAATTTAAACCCTTCCCCGTCTGTTGCCAAATCTCTAACTGCGGAGTGAAGCCGTATTTGTTATTGCTGTGTTGCATCCACAATTGGTCGATCGCGCGGAGGTTAGGACAAGACGTGGGGTTGTTGCGGAGTATAGAGACGGTTTCGCGATCGGCGTCGTCCCACTTCTTAGCTTCTAATAAGGTTTGCAGTTGCCTGAATTCGCTGCTGGTTTCTTGGGCGCTAGCCCGAAAAGCTGGCTGCAAAACAGCAACTGATACGGTGATGAATACTAGGGTCATTTTTCCCAATTTAAACATGATGCTCCTCCCAGTAAAAGTGATTTAACAAATGATTCGTTTTTAGTGCCTACCTCATTTAGAAGGGCAATCACAGGATTGCCCCTACGCTGGAGTTGGATCTAAAGCAACACAAAATCCGATTCAGCAATCGAACTATTCAACCCAGTCACCGTTGCCAAAACTTGATTAGTTGAGGCAACTTTCAGCAGCGTTCCTCCCGCAGTTTGACTAATTTCTAACTGCTGGAAAGTCAAACCGTTATCGAGGGCAAATTTATCGATACCCACCTCAAAATCAACCACCGTATCCGAGCCGGCATCTGGAGTCAACAAAAAGCGATCGATCCCGCTACCTCCTGTCAGAAAATCATCCCCATTTTCACCGCTGAGGAAATCACCTCCCGCGCCGCCAAGCAAAGTATCATTGGTCTTACCGCCGTACAAACTATCATTGCCTGCACCGCCTTCCAAACTGTCAGCACCGCGGCCTCCAAATAAGATGTCATCGCCATCGCCACCTGTCAGTGTATCGAGTCCCCTGCCGCCGTAAATGCTGTCATTGCCAGCGCCACCATCGAGGGAATCACTAGCTTTTCTGGCACTGATAAAATCGTTACTGCTGCCGCCGATTAAAGTATCGCTATCATCAGTACCGACAAGATTTTTGCCCTCAGCGCCGAGAATTTCAGGAGAAGTATTGACAAGTTCCACATCACCTTGTACAACCGGAACAGCAGGTTGAGAAGGTGCTGGATTACCTTGAATTTTGGCCGTTAAAAATTCGCCCGTATTTTCGGCAACTACCTGTGCGATTGGTTTTGTGCCAGCCGCCGCTTCTTCGAGGGCGATCGAACTTTCACCTAATGCCACCTTTTGGACTTTGGCAATTTCCGAGGGAATAAAATCAGGCAAAAATTTAGATTTAACTTGATCCGTGCTTTGATTTGCCTCAGCCATTACCTTCGCAGCTTCCGGGGCAATTTGGGAAAGTTTTTCAGTGTTGAGACTGCTATCAACTTGTTTGACGTTGGCAACAGATTGCTCGATAATGCTTTCTACCTGTGCCGCATCGCTCAAATCGAGGGAACTGCCGGATTTGATTTTACTGTTAATTGCCCCGACAACAGCTTTGACGATCGCATCATTATCAGCCGTAGATGCACCATCGATTAAACTGCTAGTTTGGGTAATTACGTTTTGGACTTTGGTCATGGCGACTAGAGTTTCAACACCACCCGGTTCATTTTTGGCTGTAGAGGCGATCGGATCTAAGTCTAATAAGTCAACTCCCGCAGGAATAGACAGAGTAGATTTAACTTTTGACTCGGCTTCACTCTGCGTCATTCCCCCAGCCATCAAATCAGTTACCAAACTGGTTAACAAAGTGACAACATTAGCATCCGCAGGTGCAGCAACAGGCGTTTCCAGCGGCAAACCTGTCGCAGTATCCGTCCCGCCAAAAGCAACTAAATTGCCTTCATCTGCATCGATTTTCCCATTTTTATTTTTGTCAAAAGTCTCCAAGGGAATATCGAGCTGATAGGCACCGTTAGAGTCAGTAGTAGTTGATGGTTCGTTACTATCTTTAATGCCATTTTTGTTAGCATCTAGGAAGATGGTTGCACCGGAGATGTAACCATCAATAACCAAGCCTTCGCTCAAACTAGAAATGGTCTGAAGAGGCTCGTCATCGTCATTATTGGTAACGAAAACAATTGATGTAGTTAACCCGGAGTAATTGGGATCGGCGCTAACAGCAGGGTCGGCAATAATACTGTAATTTTGATTTCCATCAAATACAATATCATCAACGCCTTCTACCGTCACCCTCTGCTCTAGATTCCAATTAGTAGAATTGAAGGTAACAGTTGGCCTGGAAATTACTCCTTCTCCCACACTATTGCTACCAAAATTAATACTCACATCAGCAGTAGGTCGGCTGTTGAGTTTGACAGTGAATTGGTCTGTGCCACCTGCTTCTGTAGTGACTAATCCCGATGTTGGATTAATAATAATCTCTGGACTTGCAAGTATCAGTGGGGGCGTCACTTCTGTCGGCGTCGGCGTCACTTCTGTCGGCGTCACTGGTGTCGGCGTGACTGGCGTTGGCGTTGGCGTGACTGGCGTTGGCGTTGGCGTGACTGGCGTTGGCGTAGCGGATGTAGTTGGTGTTGGATTTGGTGTTGGAGTAGCGGATGTAGTTGGTGTTGGAGTTGGTGTTGGAGTAGTGGATGTAGTTGGTGTTGGAGTTGGTGTTGGAGTAGTGGATGTAGTTGGTGTTGGAGTTGGTGTTGGAGTAGCGGATGTAGTTGGTGTTGGAGTTGGTGTTGGAGTAGCGGATGTAGTTGGTGTTGGAGTTGGTGTTGGTGTCGGTGTTGGTGTTGGCGTAGTGGACGTGTTGCCAGGAGTGTCATCGTCTATAATCGTACCCTTAACGGTAGCAGTAGTAATGGTAGGTTTGGGGCCTGGTGCGATCGGATTTGACAAAGTAACGATAATATCTTCATTGCTTTCTGGTAATGTATCGCCCAAGACATCCATAATCAGGGTTTTGGATGTTTCACCCGGAGCAAAATCGATCGTGCCTTTGATACCAGTTGCCTCAGAAGTCCCGCCAATATTGTTGTAATCGCTGCCGTTAGTAGCATTGCCAGTAATGTCATAACTAACACTGCTGCTAAATGTAGTATTGCCGCTGCGAGTCACCGTGAAAATGGGAGTTTTTACACCCGTGTTGCCTTCAGTATCGCTAGCAGCATTGATAGTAATAGCGTAAGAAACGGCCTGATTAGCGTCTGAATCGTTGAGCAAAACCCTGATATCTCCAAGGGTGTTGCCAACTATATCGGCCTGTTTATCTGCGTTAAGGTCTACTATTGCAGGGTTGAGACCAGTGTAGGGAACCTCGTCGTAAGTGTTGAAGCCGCCCGTACCGTCTCCCCACAAAATGAAGGTCGAAATGACATCAGAAACTGCTAAATCAAGTTTGCTATCAGCATTAAAGTCTGCCAGGGTAAGTGAAGAGGGGTTCACTCCTCCATAAGCACTGGTGGTAGAACCAAAGCTGCCCTTGCCATCTCCGAATAAAATAGAAACGCTGTTAGAGCCACTATTTGCAGTTACTAAGTCAAGGTTGCCGTCGTTGTTCACGTCTCCCACATCTATAGAAGTGGGGGATTTTCCTACATCAAAGTTCGTGGCTTTGTCGAAACTACCTTTGCCATCTCCTAAAAGTACGGAAAGATTATTAGAGTTCTGGTTGGTAGTTGCTAAATCGACCTTTTTATCGCCGTTAAAGTCTCCCAAAACTATGCTGCTGGGAAATGTTCCCACACTAAAGTTAGTGGGTTTGCCATAGCCGCCCTTGCCATCTGCCAAGAGTATAGATATGTTGTTAGAGTCGGCGTTAAGAGTAACTAGGTCAAGCTTGTCATCGCCGTTAAAGTCTCCCCAATAGACGAAGGTGTAGGACGAACCCACATCAAAGTTGGTGGCCGGACTAAAGCTGCCTTTGCCGTCTCCTAATAAGACAGAAAAGCTTTTAGAACTCAAGTTAGTAATGCCTAAATCAAGCTTGCTGTCACCATTAAAGTCTCCTGCAGCAAAGTCGTAAGGAGCTACCCCTAAATTAATTTTGGGGCCAAAGTTAAATGTGCCATTGCCATTTCCAAAGAGAATGCCAATGTTGTTTGACAAAAGATCCATAGTGGCTACGTCAGGCTTACCGTCACCGTTAAAGTCTCCGGCGGTGATATTGGTGACGTAGATTTCTGGATCGTAGTCATTAATTTTAAAGAGTGAGAGAACGTGGCTGTAAGCAGCCAATATCTCTGGTTTTAAGGCTAAAGGTGTTTTGATTTTTCCTGTTTTGATTTCGAGTTCCCAATCGCCGCCCTTGGCTGCACTTCCTGTCAGATTCTGGGAGGCAGCAACGCTGGCTCCGGTTAGTTCGCTTAGCCTTTTGACAAAGGCCATACCTGTGTCGCCTGCTGCTACTTGGCAGCCATAAAGCAGAATTTCTGGTTGAATTCTTTCTTCCGCAGGGCTTGGGGATAGCGAATTTTCGATCGCGCCCATTTGTGTCGAAAACCACTGCTGTAAAGAAATGCGATCGCACTCGATGCTGTCTGCATTCAAGTGGCTGCTGCCCAATTGCAAGCAGCCCGGCGATCCGTGGGAAATTATGTGAATTGCGGAGACACTGCGATTTTGCAAGGCTTCTGCAATTTGTGCGATGCCGCTGCGACTGGCATCTAGTTGAATGACTTCGATTTCTGGGTTGATGCCGTTGGTTAAGGTTTGGGCTTCGAGTACGGCACTGTCGATAAATGCGATCGACTTTGTAATTGTTTGAGTCATTGAGTTTGGCATGATACACCTCTAAACATTTTGCTTAAATTGGGTACACTCAAATCTGCGAACTGCTAATTCGGCAATGTATTCCCTACTTAAAAGTTGTAATTGAGATAATAATCCAAACTACTTATAATGTCAATTCATAAAATTCATAACTTAAAGTCATAAAAGTCATATTTGTAAAAATATATTTCAATAAGTAGACAATTTATCCAACTTAACTTCAATCATGTATAACCTAAATATAGCGGTTGTCAGTTGCCCGATCGCAACGCAATCAATACTTGGTAATTGGGAAGTGGAAAGCTGTACATCATCCCTTGAAGCTTGCTATTTTAGGACAAAAAAAATGTGCAGAGCCTGTACAAGTAACTTAAGCCATGAAACTATGACGGTAGAAGAAGCAATAATTTTTTTGGACAATCTGGTATACGAACAAACGGAAAAACACCTGACTCGGTTGCAACAGTCGATAATTCGAGGCGTTGTAGGGGGTTTGACGTACCAAGAAATTCAGCAAAACGATCCGATCGCCCGTGGGTACACAGTGGGCTACCTAGGCCGCTACGTCGGCTACAACTTGTGGAAAGACCTCACCAAGGTACTGAGACAAGCAGAAATTCTCGGTCAAGAAGAAAGAGTAGTCGGAGCAAATCTTTGGGACTGTATCATGAGAGCTGTACAACAAGGCACACAACCCGCTAAATCTGTCGATCCGATGTTGCAAAAGCTGCTGCGGATGCGTTACCGAATTAGAGAACATTTGGTGAACACCGAGTACAGCGATACCTATCTGGCTGAAGATGAAAATTTGCCCGATCGACCTTTCTGCCTCGTCAAGCGCCTGAAAAGCCAGTCTGAGAGAACCAGCCAGCTATTCGATCGAGAAACGCGCGTTTTATATCGATTGGGCAAACACGATCGGATACCGGAATTGTTAGCTCGCTTTGAAGAAGATGGATATTTTTATTTAGTCTATCAATTCATCGAAGGGCAACCCTTGTATCAAGAACTAATCGAAGGTCAACCCTGGGAAGAACATCAGGTTATTGCTTTGTTGAAAGATATCTTGGAAGTGCTGGTATTCGTTCACAAACAAGATGTAATTCACCGCGACGTTCACCCTCAAAACTTAATCAGGCAGACATCAGATGGCAAAATTGTATTAATTGACTTTGGCGCAGTTAAAGAAATCAACACCTCGCACAACAGCACCGGCCAAACGCGATCGCGCGGCGGTACTCAGCAAGATTATATTCCCCCCGAACAAGCCATCGGTTCACCGAAATTGTGCAGCGACATCTATGCTGTCGGGATCATCGGGATTCAAGCCTTGACAGGAATGCGCCCGAAACAACTCAGAGTTGATAATTTAGGGAATCTCATCTGGCAGAAAAATGCAACTGTCACCCCGGAGTTGGCTCGCGTTTTAGACAAGATGGTACTGTACGCTTTCCCCCAGCGTTACCCGTCAGCAACCGAAGCTTTGGAAGCACTTCAAAAGTTGGGAGTTAGTTGACAGTTGTCAGTTGTCAGTTGACTGTTGACCGTTACCAAATCCCACTTTAATATCCCCCTCTTTAGTCCGCGCAGGCGGACTTTGTTTGTGTAGTAGCGGTTTCAACCACCGAGTCTTATTGTTGTGCCGATCGCATTTTCCACCACAGCAGCCGGTTTACAATGCGAGCGATCTTGTTGCATAGGATCGCGAATTAAATAACTTACAATTTTAATTGTTATTGTGGGATGGGCGTCCCGCCCGTCCTTTTTGGACGG
>NZ_JAUBTI010000163.1:0-9977 GCF_036702415.1 Microcoleus sp. D3_18a_C4
TCAGTTTTGTAAAAAGCCTTTTTTTTATTGTAGTGCGAGCGTCCCCGCTCGCTTATTGTACAATACGCGAGCGGGGACGCTCGCACTGTAAATGCCAAACTGAGATGCTCCCAACAGAACAATAAGAAGACATTTGAGTAATAATAGAAGCAGCCCAATAATTATGAAGGTCTGAAAAAGTTTTAGACGGCTCTTTAGCAACTAAATTCGGCTGCATTCCCGCCGACAAACCAAATTCCTCCACTTTTGGCAGCCCCCCATCAATTCAAGGCGATTGACTGACTGGGTAGGTTTAAAAGTTCCATCTTGATAGTAGTTAACTATCTTGTTGTTCCGCGCAAATAGAACTTTTCCGGCACTCCAGCGGGAATATCAACGTCGCTATACGGACGGATAGAAATATGGCTAGGAAATGTGATATTAGCACCTTGTATTCATTTCAAGGATTCCCAAACTAAAGATACCAATTGCTCTCTGGTAACAGCAAGTTGCGGCCGCAAAGTATTATTTTGAGAAAACCGCGCTACAAACCCAAAGCCCACAGCTTCTTTAATTTCGGAAGGGTAGCTATCTCCGAGTTGTAGAAAAGCCAGTATTGCTTACGGTATTGGTATTTCCTGCGGTATTGGCTGCGGTATTGGCTGCGGTATTGGCTGCGGTATTGGCGGCGGTATTGGTATTGGTATTGGCTGCGGTATTGGCTGCGGTATTGCTTCGGTATTGCCTCCGGTATTGCCTCCGGTATTGCCAATTTCTCCCGGTGCGGGTTCATTGGTAGTGAAATAAAAGTGACCTAATGTGCGGCCTTGATAAGCTCTTTTACTCAAGCGCCAAGCAGGATCGAGAGTAATTTTCATGAATTCGTTAAGATCGCCATTTGTGCGACCTATAATCACAGATTTACCTTGGTAATCTACCGGGGTTCCCATTAGTAGAACATTACCATCAACACTTTCCAAAGTCAGGGTGTATTTTAATGCTAAATCTGTGCCGGCCATGCGAATTGAAAAGCCGTTGCTGTCTGTTGCGCGGCCACAAATACCGGTGAAATCAAAAGTAACTAATAACGGATCGACTTTCACGGGATTAGAGCCGCTTTCGCTCCAGCATTTTCGCTTGTCAGATACTTGTTCTACAATTAGCAATTGGTGGCCGCCGAAAGGGCGGGGTTGGGCGATGACAATTACTCGGTCTTGGTTAATTTCGGTTTCGTCAAAAGTAAATGCTTTAGCCGAACCGATCGCGCCAAGTGTTAAAATTGCTGAACCTGCCAGTGCGGCCACTGTTCGTACAAGTGAATGTTTCATGATTTTTCCCTATTGGCTCCTTATTGTGATGAGACTTATCTAGAATATAAAAAAGTCGCCCTCTTCCAACAACAAGATAGAATTTTACCATCTCTTGTTCCGGTGGTACCAAGTGCGATCGATCGGCGATCGTCACCTTGGTTCGTAGTGAGAACTAAAGTCCGAGCGAATTTTATGAGGATTTTAGTCCTCACTACAAACTTATAACCGTTATTTTACCGAGGAACTTGATAAGCTGTGCGGTCTCTAAATTGTATTTTCCGGGCGGGCGGGACGCCCACTCCCCAAGAATTTGATGGGACTTGACCGTAAAATTTAGATGCACCGGGGCTGATTACTAGCGGGAAACGATCGCACTATTGGGCAAAAAAACGGTGCGTTACACTCTTGTTAACGCACCCTAAAACAAACATTCAAAAAGCGCCTTTCCTGTCTAGCGGAACATACTGCTAACAGAACTATCTTCGTGAATCCGCCAAATAGTTTCTCCGAGCAAATTCGCTACCGAAAGCACCGTCAACTGCTTAAAACGGTTCTCTTCCGGCACAGGAATTGTATTCGTAACAATTACCTCTTCCAAAACCCCGCTAGACAAACGCTCGATCGCCGGAGGCGAAAACACCGCATGAGTAGCACAAGCATAAACCTGCCTCGCACCCTCGCGGCGCAACAATCTCGCACCTTCAGAAATGGTGCCTGCAGTATCGATCATGTCGTCCACCAACACAGCAGTTTTGCCCCTGACATCACCGATGAGGTTCATCACTTCGGCCACGTTGTGAGCTTGGCGGCGCTTGTCAATAATTGCCAGGGGAGCATCACCAAGCTTTTTGGCAAAAGCTCTCGCCCTAGCGACTCCGCCAACATCCGGCGAAACCACAACAATATCCGTCAATTGCTTGCTCGCCAGATAATCCAAAAGCACCGGCGAACCGTAAACGTGATCGAAAGGAATGTCAAAATAACCTTGAATCTGAGCCGAGTGCAAATCCATCGCCAAAATGCGACCGGCCCCAGCTTCCGTAATCAAATTAGCCACTAATTTTGCAGTAATCGACTCTCTTCCGGCCGTTTTGCGGTCAGCCCTAGCATATCCGTAATAGGGAATGACAGCAGTAATTTGTCTAGCCGAAGCGCGGCGACAAGCATCGATCATAATTAACAATTCCATGAGGCGATCGTTTACCGGACAGCAAGTTGGCTGAATCAAGTAAACATCGCAACCCCGAATTGATTCTTGAATTTGAACGTAGAGTTCCCCATCAGCAAACCGCTTGCGAACCATCGGCCCCAAATCAATCCCCAGATAGCGAGCCACCTCTTGGGCGAGGGGAATATTAGCAGAACCGGAGAACAGCCGCAGACGGTCATGAGCGGAAACCGGCGGCTCGGGAAGCGGAAGCGGTAAAGTAGCAGAACGGATCACAGCAGGCCTCTTGCAGGACGTTTATTCCATCGCTATCTTACCATCTGAAACTAGAAATATTCAGCCAATTTTTTAATAGATTTAACTTTCGAGGCGACCACAAGTGTTAGGTTAGGCGAATTGAATAGGACTTGCAGAAATATCTCCGAGAAACCGGGTTTCTCGCCCACTTTCGGCACCCTCAACGGTCACAATCGGTTTTTACTTATTTTTATCCAGCCATAAAACTATAAATTATACTTGAATACCGTAGATTAACGGATAAATTACTTTTTAAAGGCATAATTTATTACTGTAAAGATAGAGCATTCTGCGTAATTATGCTGTGTGACACCCCCAGGGTGTGGAATGTGGGTTCTAGCTGAAATGTTGCACCATTGTCAATAAGCTTTTTAGGAACAGGCTGGACGGCCTGTTCCACAAGAAAATCTACTCTTTGTGGAACAGGCCGTCCAGCCTGTTAAGCGAGAATGGTGCAAGATGTGAGTTCTAGCGAACTCTGTACTGGCAGAAGTACGATCGCACTTGTGCCCCTGCGTCTAAAAGTTCTAGCGTGAGTCAATTTGGGGCTGAGGCTGCAAGCGCAGCCACCCCAAATTCAGTCGAAAGCCGAAGGCATCCGGGTTCAATGCGATAAAAATGCCACCAACAGGCAATAAACTGGAAAAATACTGTAAAAAAAGTTAAGAATCGGAGGATACTCCAGATTTTTGATAACGGGCAAAGCAAGGTAGAAATCGATGAGCTTAAGAGAACGCATTGACGCAGAAATCAAAGCAGCCATGAAGTCCAAGGACAAACTTCGCTTGGAAACAGTTCGCGGCATCAAGAAATTTATTCTCGAAAAAGAAGTCAGCCTCCGTCCCTCCGGGCAAGAAACGCTGACAGAAGCTCAAGAAATGGAAATTTTGATGCAAATAGCCAAACAGCGCCGCGATTCGATCGAACAATACCGCAAAGGTGGCCGCGAAGATTTAGTGGCACAAGAGGAGGCGGAGTTGGCAATTGTTGAAGAGTATTTGCCACCGCAAATGTCAGACGAAGAGGTGAGTCAAGTCGTTGACGAAGTGATTGCCTCGGTTGGCGCTACTTCTGCAAAAGATATGGGCAAGGTGATGGGCAAGGCAATGCAGCAGCTTAAGGGCAAAGCAGACGGTAACAGAATTCAAGACATGGTGAAAGCAAAGCTTAACAGTTGAAAGTTGACAGTTGACAGTTGAGTGTTGACTGTTGAGTGTTGACTGTTGGCAGTTGACAGTTGAGTGTTGACTGTTGGCAGTTGGCAGTTGGCAGTTGACAGTTGACATCTCGCATAAATAATTTCCAGCTTTATCGAAAAAATGGGTCTAAAACCCCGTGCTTCTAGCACGGCTTTGGATTAAAATAGAGATGGTTGAAATCCCCAAGGTGGGCGGTTGTGAAGCGGCTTTTAGTCGGCACCCTCGAACCTGAAAGCTTTTTAAAAGCACAAAGAAGGGTAGCGAAAACCTTGTAAAACACAGCTAGAGAGTCAACGCATTCTCAAGACCAGAAAATCCCTAATTCGGTTCAATCAATCCGGTAGGGCGGGGCACGCCCGAACTCTAGGTCGTATCCTAGTACGCTTTTGGAGATAGACCCTCTGGGGTTGCTGTAAGTCAGACTCGTCAATTGGTGTTTTTTCACGGTTGAAAGGTTTGAGAATTGCCTGCAAGGGATATGGTGCCTAAAGGTCAGTCGCTGAATTAAGAATCTCCGGACTTGATAGACGGAGAGTGTCAAAGAGATGTATGGCTTAGGTCGAGGGGCGACAATTTATTAGGGCTAAGGCCAAAAAACCCGGTTTCTACGAAAAATCGTGCATTTCTCCCTTGAGATATTGACGCAGAAACCGGGTTTTCGATCGGATATGCGGGTTGCAACCTGTGTATTTTCGTGAAAAAATCCGGTTTCTGACCATCCTGGCGTCCAAGAATGTCAAAAAAATGTAAAATACTAACTTTGGTCGGGACTGGGGACTACAGAGAGTGAAGTATGCTCAAGAGCATTAAAGACATAGCATTACTAAGTCTGTGAGCGATCGTCTATTTTTTAACAGTTTCTACTTAAACTTATGCAGCCACCTATTGCTATTGGAACTCTCCTACAAAACCGCTACCGCTTGGTGAATATTTTAGGTCAAGGAGGATTTGGCCGGACTTATTTAGTAGAAGATTTGGGACGGTTTCAAGAACGCTGCGCCCTGAAGGAATTGATTCCGGTGCAAAGCGGGCCATACGTTTTGGAAAAATCGAAGGAATTGTTTCAAAGAGAGGCGGCAATACTTTACCAAATTGGGCACCCACAAATTCCCCAGTTTCGGGCAATATTTGAAGAGAACCAGCGTTTGTTTTTAGTGCAGGATTACGTGGAAGGGATGACTTACCGCGAACTAATGCTCGATCGAACTTCAAATGGTCGCAGCTTCACCGAAGCCGAAGTCTTGGTATTTATCCGGCAAATGCTGCCGGTACTCGCTCACATCCACGCCCGCGGCATCATCCACCGCGACATCTCCCCAGAAAATATAATTCGGCGCGAAAACGACCAAATGCCGGTGCTGATTGACTTTGGAGTGGTGAAGGAACTCGCCACCAAAGTCCAGTCTCCCGAAGGAACAGCCCACGCGACAACTGTCGGTAAAATCGGCTACGCGCCGATGGAACAGTTGCAAAGCGGGCGGGCAACAGCCAGCAGCGACCTCTACGCTTTAGCCGTAACGGCGATCGTCCTGCTGACAGGCAAAGAACCGCAGGAATTGCTCGATCAAACAACGCTGCAGTGGAATTGGCAGCAGCAAGCGCAGGTGAGCACGGGTTTGGCTTTGGTGCTCAATCGGATGTTGAGCCGGTCTCCGGGCGATCGATATCAATCTGTCAGCGAAGTCGCCCAAGCACTCGACGCCCAAACTAATCCTAAACCTAGCCAGCCAACTGTACCGCCCGCGCCGCCAGCAGTGGTACCGACAAACCCTTCGCTAATAGCAACGGTGGCCGTGGGCAGACCGCCAGAGCCCGTCGCCCAGAGTTCCCACCCGCAAAAAAACCAGCCAGACCCGTTAATTGAGCCTGCTGGCGACACTTTTTGGGACAATCCCATTGCTGCGATCGGACTGCTGGCCGGCTTAGTAATCTTGACAGGCTTCGGTTCCTGGGCTTTAGTCGGCTCATTTCTCAACAATTCGCGCCCCAAACCCACTCCGACTGCGCCAGCACTCATAAATCCCACGCCGACACTAACTCCGATACCAAACCCGCTACCTTTGCCAACCCCAACCCCGCAACCTTTGCCAACCCCAACCCCGGAACCTTTGCCAGAACCAAGCCCAGAACCTTTGCCGGAACCGAACCCAGAACCTTTGCCGGAACCAAGCCCAGAACCTTTGCCGGAACCGAACCCAGAACCTTTGCCGGAACCGAACCCAGAACCTTTGCCGGAACCGAACCCAGAACCAAGCCCAGCGCCAACTCCGACACCAAAACCGACGCCAGCGCCGGCTCCAGCGCCCAAACCGGCGCCCAAACCGGCGCCCGCACCAACTCCCGCACCCAAACCAACTCCCGCGCCGTCGCCAACACCCGCACCAACACCGGAACCGGCCCCAACACCCGCACCATCGCCGGAACCGGCCCCAACACCCGCACCATCGCCGGAACCGGAACCAACTCCCGCACCGTCGCCGGAACCGGAACCGGAACCAGCGCCGGAACCGGAACCAGCACCAACACCCGCACCATCGCCAGAACTCTAAACTTCTGGCAAAATTCCCCTAGACTGAGGTTGATGCCAATTACTTGTTAGCTATTTGCCAATGAACTCGCTGCTAATTACTGGAACTGATACCGACGCGGGCAAAACTGTTTTGACCAGCGCTCTGGCTGCTTATTGGCAAATGTATTTTCCCGATCGCAGTTTGGGAATTATGAAGCTCATGCAAACGGGAACGGGCGATCGCGAACTCTACACCCGTTTGTTTTCCCTCGACCAATCCCCCGAAGAACTCAATCCGCTGCACTTTGATGCGCCTCTAGCACCGCCGATTGCTGCGGAACGGGAGGGGAGACGTATCGAGCTCGAAAAGGTCTGGACGGCGTGGCAAAGCCTCTCTGAGCGCAAGGATTTTGTGTTGGTGGAAGCTTTGGGAGGGCTGGGATCGCCTGTAACGCGGGAACTGACGGTGGCCGATATTGCCAGGGATTGGCGGCTGAGGGGGGTTTTGGTAGTACCTGTGAGGTTGGGGGCGATCGGGCAAGCTGTGGCGAATGTGGCTCTCGCCAGACACACTGGTTTTAAGCTGAGAGGAATTGTGCTCAATTGCATTAAAGCTTATTCTGAACAAGAAATTGCCGATTTAGCGCCCGTTGATTTGATCCAGTCGCTGACTCAAATACCTGTGTTGGGTATTTTGCCGCATTTAGATGACCCGACTGACCTTGCTAAATTAGCTAAAATTGCTTCAGATTTAGATTTAGAACAGTTACTGCCAGGGGTTAATTTAGTTCCTCAGACTTCTAAATAACCCTATTCTCAACACCTCTCTTTCTCATTCTTCTCTTCCTCTGCGTACTCTGCGGCCTCTGCGGTTCATTAAAAAAAAATCTCCTGCACAACTCAGATAGGATTGAAGAAGATTTTCTTTTAACCGCAGAGAGCGCAGAGAGCGCAGAGAAAGAGAATAGAGAGTTTCACAAATTATTCATTCAGAATTGCTATAAGGAGAATAAAAAATGGTTTCTACTTTACCGAATTTAACCTCTGTCGATTTATCTCAGTTGCGGCTGGAAATTAGAAATTTGCAGCCTCAGCTAGTCGAATGGCGTCGCCTTTTGCATCAAAAGCCGGAGTTGAGTTTTGATGAAAATTTAACGGCGCAGTTTGTCTCGCAAAAGTTGCAGGAGTGGGGAATTGAGCATGAAACTAATATTGCTAAAACTGGTATTGTCGCAACTATAGACAGCGGCAAACCGGGGCGGGTTTTGGCAATTCGGGCGGATATGGATGCTTTGCCTATTCAAGAAGAAAATGAGGTGGATTATCGATCGCAGCATGATGGAATTATGCACGCTTGCGGCCACGATGGCCACATTGCGATCGCCCTTGGTACTGTTTGTTATCTTGCCAAGCACAAACACAGCTTTTGGGGTAAAGTAAAATTTATCTTTCAGCCCGCCGAAGAAGGGCCAGGAGGCGCAAAACCGATGATTGAAGCGGGTGTTTTGAAGAATCCTGATGTTGATGCGATCGTCGGCTTGCATTTGTGGAACAATCTACCTTTGGGCACTGTAGGCGTCCGCAGCGGCGCTTTGATGGCGGCTGTGGAAGTTTTTGACTGCACGATTTTTGGCAAAGGTGGACACGGCGCAATGCCACATCAGACTGTGGACTCGATCGTAGTTACAGCCCAAATTGTCAGCGCTTTGCAGGCAATTGTCGCGCGGAACATTGACCCGATCGACTCAGCGGTAGTAACTGTCGGCAAATTCCACGCAGGCGACACCCACAACGTCATTGCCGATACTGCTCAAATCGCTGGCACGGTGCGCTATTTCAATCCAGCATATCAAGGTTATTTTGCACAGCGAATCGAGCAAGTAATTGCCGGAATTTGTCAGAGTCACGGGGCAAATTACCAATTAGATTATTGTGCGCTTTATCCGCCAGTTATTAATGATTCGAGAATAGCTGAATTGGTGCGCGACGTGGCAGAAGCAGTTGTCGAAACTCCGGCGGGAATCGTTCCAGAATGTCAAACAATGGGCGGCGAGGATATGTCGTTCTTTTTGCAAGAAGTTCCCGGTTGCTATTTCTTTTTGGGTTCGGCAAATCCAGAGAAAAACTTGGCTTACCCGCACCATCACCCGCGCTTTGATTTTGATGAAACTGCGCTGGGGATGGGTGTAGAAATGTTTGTGCGCTGCGTGGAAAAGTTTTGTGTGAATCAATAAAAGATTGTGTCATCCGGTGGGGGCGGGTTTATGAGATTATTGATTTTAGGCAATGATAGTTTGTAAAACCCGCCCCTACAGCAATCATATCTATTTAACCCGATCTCTTGCACCCGCCGTCAAAAAACTGTAGGGGCGGGTTCACCAAAAGATTTAAAGAATGCAGACAGCTTAAATAAACCCGCCCCCACCCCACGCGAGAGTCTTTTTACCGAGTTTGAAAGATATTCTGCACCATTTTTTTATCTACACTCGCCGCCGCCTTATCCAATTCGGCAATCTCCCCGGAGTCTAACTCCCAGCCCAAAGCACCAATATTATCCCTCGCCTGTGCCCCAGATTTCGCCCCCGGAATCGGAATAGTTTCTTTGCAGATGCACCAGTTGATTGCTACCTGCGAAACAGTCTTGTTTCTGAATGCCGCTATTTCTCGCAAACACTCCAAAAGCGATCGCATTCCCGGAAGTAGCTGCTTGCACGCCAAACCTCGGATACCTTTAGGAAGAGTGCCGTTTTCTGAATATTTACCCGTCAGCAACCCCAAGGCTAGAGGACTGTAAGCAATCAATTTTATCCCCAATTCATCGCAAACATCTTTTAATCCGAGTTCTGTTACCGGATAGGTAGAAAGTAGCGAATATTGCACTTGTAAAGTAACAATAGGAATTTGGCGATCGCTAAATCTTTGATGCACCCATTTCAGCCGTTTCGGCCCGTAATTAGACAAGCCCACTCCCTTGACCAATCCTTGCTCGTAAAGGTCAGCCAAACCGTCTAAAAGAGCCCCCTCCTGCCAAGGAGCGTAATTGGCTGTAGACCAGTGCATTTGCACCAAATCTACATTTTTTCCGAGGCGCGCCGCAGAGGCTTTGCCAGCCGATATCATTGATTGTCGCGTCAGTCTCCAAGGATAAGCAGCCAGTTTTGTCGCAATACAAATACTCTCTTTATTTGCACCTTGATAGTGTTGAGAAAACTGGCCCAAAAGCTGTTCGCTACGTCCATTTAATTTCCCTGTTCCGTAAGAGTCGCCGGTATCAAATAAAGTGACGCCGTTACTAACACAAAGATTGAAAACGGCTTGCAATTCCTCGTCCATACTTTCATTGTAGCCCCAGAGCAATCTGTTGCCCCAAGCCCAAGTGCCGCAGCCCATTTTTGGCAGTAAAAGTGTTTCTTTTGTTTGCATTTTTATTGATGGTAGTTGGGAGCATCTCAGTTTTGCATTTACAGTGCGAGCGTCCCCGCTCGCGTATTGTACAATACGCGAGCGGGGACGCT
>NZ_JAUBTI010000164.1:0-9440 GCF_036702415.1 Microcoleus sp. D3_18a_C4
GAAGCTAAGTGTCGCTTTTCCCCAAAAGCGGCGCACCTTATCATACTTTTGTATATTTGCAAAATCGGGATGCTCCCGTAAAGTCTTTGTTGACATCCAATTTACCAGTTAATGCAACGGTACTGCCCGTTAGAGGGCTGCTAAAGTTGCTACCTCTCGGAACTAAACTGACATTACCATTAGGAACGGTGGCCTGTAAAGTGTAGGGATAAGTAGACAATAGGTCGGTAACAGAATCCACGCTAAAGACGCGCACTTTGTACTTGGTAGTGCCGTCAATTGTCAAAGAATCAGGAATTGTTGAAATGTCAAATATATCGCCACTTTGGGAAGGCTGACCAGGCGCAATCAATGAGTTTGTACTAATACCACCCTCATCGTCATTATCAGCAAGAACCTTACCCGTATTGGCATCTATAATTTCTAGGAAGGTGTCAAATTTGCTTTGATCTGTAGCGTCAAGAGCAAGTGTGATTCCTTGCCCGATTGCATCTGTATTTAAGTCATATTCATCCAGCCAGGTATAGCCACCGATATACCTAGCTGGAAACTGAAAGTCATTGTTATCCAACCGACCCGTTTTTGTATCAGAAGTTGTCATTTTAGTTTACCTCACCAATTAAATTTTATTGAAATGAATGATATTTTTCTAAGAGGCGAGAAAACGGGTTTCCTGGTAGATATCTAGTTGAGAAAGCAAACATCTTTTAGAGAAACCCGGTTTCTTGGCATAATTCCTGCGAATTTTACAAGAAAGAACCACTATTCAGAGCAGATTGATTCACGTTGTAAACCAATCCTAAATAGTTATCCCCCGATTTAATTGCCGTTGAACCTACAGCCGCCGCTCCATCTAAGATGATATTCACTGACTCAAAAGTTAATTGACTGTAATTAACACCAACTAACTTAATTTTATCTTCAGAACTAAAGTCAGTAATAAAATCAGCTTCATTAGCATTAATAGCAGGAAATTCTAAGACAAAGTTATCCTTTCCTGCGCCACCTGTAAGCACATCAAATCCTTTATCTCCCCATACCTCATCATCGCCATTGCCACCAAGTAAGACATCATTTTCCTTGCCACCATTTATGGTGTCATTACCCTCGCCACCGGTGAGAGTGTCATTCTCATTATTACCACTCAATACGTTATCACCATTGCCACCAGATAATTGATCGGAATGTTTCCCGCCAAATAATTGATCGTTACCATTACCACCATCAATGGTATCAGCACCTTTGTTACCATGAATCGTGTCATTACCGTCACTTCCGGTCAAATTATCATTACCTGATAAGGCAAATATCGGTTGACCAAAGGCTGATTCTGGGATACTGCGGTCATCATCATCGGTCAGTAAATATCGGTCATCTACAACTTGATTTTGTGGGAAATTAGTGGGTTCTCCACGATCGATTAGACTGATTGATGGCGTGTTAATTTCTACTGTTGCCGTTGGTGTTACTAAGGGTACTACCGTTACTGATGGTGGGGCTGTTGGTGCGGTATTTACAATCAGATTAACTGCACTCGAAGCACTAGATATATTACCTGCTGCGTCAGTAGCTATGGCAGTAAAGGCATAATTGCCATCGGCTAAAGTTTTTGTAGGGGTAAAACTCCACTTACCCGAAGCATCCGCTGTCGTAGTGCCGAGTTCAGTTGTACCTTGTAAGATTTTCACGGTACTATTGGCTTCCGCAGTTCCCGCCAGAGTTGGAGTGGTACTTTTAGTGGTGCCAGTGGTAGTCGTGAAGGTGGGTACTGCGGGTGCTGTTGCATCTATGGTCAGATTGACTGCACTTGAAGCACTAGATGTATTACCCGCCGCATCGGTGACTGTGGCTGTAAAGGCGTAAGTACCTTCAGTTAAGGCAGTAGAAGGTGTAAAACTCCACTTACCCGAAGCATCCGCTGTGACAGTCCCAAGTTCAGTTGTGCCTTGCAAGATTTTCACGGTACTATTGGCTTCGGCAGTCCCCGCCAGAGTTGGAGTGGTACTTTTAGTTGTGCCAGTGGTAGTCGTGAAGGTGGGTACTGGGGGTACTGTCGCATCTATTGTCAGATTGACTGCACTCGCGGCACTAGATGTATTACCTTCGGCATCGGTGACTGTGGCTGTAAAGGCGTAAGTACCTTCAGTTAAGGCAGTAGAAGGTGTAAAACTCCACTTACCCGAAGCATCCGCTGTCGTAGTGCCGAGTTCAGTTGTACCTTGCAAGATTTTCACGGTACTATTGGCTTCGGCAGTCCCCGCCAGAGTGGGAGTGGTACTTTTAGTTGTGCCAGTGGTAGTCGTGAAGGTGGGTACTGGGGGTACTGTTGCATCTATTGTCAGATTGACTGCACTCGCAGCACTAGATGTATTACCTTCGGCATCGGTGGCTGTGGCTGTAAAGGCGTAAGTACCTTCAGTTAAGGCAGTAGAAGGTGTAAAACTCCACTTACCGGAAGCATCCGCTGTGACAGTACCGAGTTCAGTTGTACCTTGTAAGATTTTCACGGTACTATTGGCTTCGGCAGTCCCCGCCAGAGTTGGAGTGGTACTTTTAGTAGTGCCAGTGGTAGTCGTGAAGGTGGGTACTGCGGGAACAACACCATCAACTAATACGCCTGTGGTGATGCCGCTGCTGAAGGTTAAGGTAGCTTTGGTGTTGCTGGCATTTTCAATGGTAGCACCGGTGGGTAAGGATAAGGCTGTGCCAACTGTGATGCCGTCGGTATCTAAGGTGCCAGAGGCAACAGTATAACGGAAGGTATGGGTGGTGGCCGATGCTCCTGTACCATTAAGAGTCGCGTTGACAGCGCCGCCAGTATCTAGGGTAATGGGTAAGTTTGCACCGCCAGTGATGGTGACGGCTTCGGAGAAGGTAACGGTGAAGTCCAGGTTTTCTCCGACTATGTAGGTTTTGTTCGCGGGTAGGCTGACACTGGTAATGGTAGGGGCTATAGTATCAATGACAAGAGCTTTACTCCCCCCAAGGGATTGGGCTGAACCCAAGACCGGAAGGGTTAAATTAGCATCGAGTCCCTCACTGTCTTTAATGGTACCGCTATTGAGGGTGAGGGAGTTGGTGGCCAAGTATTCTAGGTCAGGACTCTTATCTCCGCTTTGGACTGTGTATTTAAAGGTGAGGGTATCAGTGGCGCTACCGCTTAGGTAGGTAGCAAATTGATTGGTTGTACCGGTTTTGAGTTGCAGTTGAGGAATGGCTGTAACGGTTACAGGTTCGTCAAATTTTACTGTAATGTTGATGTCTTGGCCGACTTTGTAGAGACCATCAGCCGTCGTAGAGGAGACTTGGGTGATGATGGCGGGGGAGAGTCCCCACAACTCATTACCATTGATGCCGTCATCGGCAGTGAAATACAATTTACCATTCACGTTCGTGAGGTTGTTAGGGAATGAACCAATTTCCCCTGGGTAGAAGTCTTTGACCAAGACAGTACCGACGGCTGTTCCATCACTTTTCCACAACTCATAACCATTGGTACCGTCATTGGCATCGAAATACAAGGTGCCGTTTACGTTCTGGATGTAGGGCGATAATGCAGGATTTGTCCCTGGGTTGATGTCTTTGACCAAGACGGTACCGGCGGCTGTCCCATCACTTTTCCACAACTCATTACCATTGGTGCCGTCATTGGCTGGGAAATACAAGGTGCCGTTTACGTTAGTAAGGTTGAAAAGTTGTGAACTATTTACCCCTGGGTAGATGTCTTTGAACAAGACGGTACCCGCTGCTGTCCCATCACTTTTCCACAACTCATTACCATTGGTGCCGTCATCGGCTTGGAAATACAAGCTGCCGTTTACGTTCATGAGGCTGTTAGGGAATGAATTACTTCCTGGGTTGATATCTTTGACCAAGACGGTACCGGCGGCTGTCCCATCACTTTTCCACAACTCATAACCATTGGTGCCGTCATCGGCTTGGAAATACAAGGTGCCGTTTACGTTCGTGAGGCCGTAAGGGAATGAACTACTTCTTGGGTTGATATCTTTGACCAAGACGGTGCCAGCGGCTGTCCCATCACTTTTCCATAACTCATAACCATTGGTGCCGTCATCGGCTTCGAAATACCAGGTGCCGTTCACGTTCGTGGATGAACCACTTATCCCTGGGTTGATGTCTTTGAACAAGACGGTACCGGCGGCTGTCCCATCACTTTTCCACAACTCTTTGCCATTGGCTTGGAAATACAATGTACCGTTCACGTTCGTGAGACCGTAAGGGCCTGAACCCAATATCCCCGGGTTGATATCTTTGACCAAGACGGTGCCAGCGGCTGTCCCATCACTTTTCCACAACTCTTTACCATTGGTGCCGTCATCGGCTTGGAAATACAAGGCGCCGTTCACGTTCGTGAGGTTGCTAGGGAATGATGAACCCGATTTCCCCGGGTTGATATCTTTGACCAAGACGGTGCCAGCGGCTGTCCCATCACTTTTCCATAACTCTTTACCATTGGTGCCGTCATCGGCTTGGAAATACAAGGCGCCGTTCACGTTCGTGAGGTTTTCAGGGTTTGAACCCAATCCCGCTGGGTAGATATCTTTCAATACCTTGAAACCTAACAAGCCAGAGTAAGTCGCCAAGGCTTGATATCTGAAGGGAGTTGGGCAGTGGGGGAGGGGAGAGTCTCCTGGGTACTGATAAGTGAGTGACCAGGTGCCGCCTTTTGCCGCATTCCCGGTGGGGTTGGGATTCGCACTGATAGCTGCACCGCTGAGTTGGTGTAATTTTTCGATAAATTCTGCGCCCGCGTCTCCCGCCGCAACGGAACACCCATAAAGGAAGATGAGGCTTCCTGTTGTTCCCCACTGTTGTAATTGGTGGGCGTATAGGTTCAGAGTATCCAGACTCAGTTGGGTATTACCGAGATAGAGGATACCCGGAGCCCCGTGTGAAAGGATATGTATCGCTTCAATATCTTTTTGATTGGCTAAGGCATTAGTAATTTGTGTGATGCCGCTCAAATTTTTATTTAAAATCACAATTTGAGCGCTATCTATACCTTGGATCAGGCTTTGATAGTCTTGTACAGAGGAGTCAACGAAAATAATTTGCTTGTTCATAGTAGTCACCTTTTTTATTTTTTTTTGTCTAAAACTTACGCATTCAGGGCAATTACCAAGGTAGTAACTAGGCTTTTGGTATCTCACCAGAAGCTGAGTATAAGGAGATATTGTGTGAGTACGTAAGTTCTAAAAGTTTGAACCGAATGATGCTTCAATTTCTCTAAATCAGCATCAATATTGACTAAAGAAACCGGGTTTTTACTGAATCTGTGGGTTGCAACGAAGTATTTTCGTAAAAAACCCGGTTTCTATGTTTTGATCCGTAAGCTTGACTCAATAGCAATCTTACGATTGACTCAAATTAGGTGATTGCCTCCACCACATAATCCAACAAGGAATGATGCGATGTCAAAGACTCAACAAGCTTTTTCATATCCTCCTTGCATTCCTTAGTTTTAAGGAATTCTTCTGCTATCTCAACCAATAAATAGAGATTATCTGGGTCGGCACTAAAAGCCTTAACATTCTCTGTCAGAAGCGGTTGAAAGCGGTAGTATTCGCTCTCTCCGTAAAGTAATTCTTTGGCAACATAATCATTGGCATCATTTGAACCATCAAACAATACATCTAGCATCGGGATACCTTTGACTATGCTTACCCAATTCAAGCTACCCCACTCTTTCGCTTCTTCAACTGTAATCCGATTCAAAGCCATACCAGAACCAAAAGAAGCGACTACAGAAGGAAAATCTTTAAATTGTTTGCGTCCTTCGGCGATTGCACAAAGTACAGGGTTATTGGCAACAACACCGCCATCAATTAAAGGGATACCTTCATCCGGGATTTTTATAGTTGTCTCTTTCCCTGCTTTTGTAGCTGTTTTTGCCTTTACTTTAAGAGATTTAAGAAATTCCTTATTCTGGGTAACGTGAGCCGGAAAAGCCATAGGTGCAGCGCACGATGCTCTACAAACTTCCCACACTGGCATTGTTTTATACTCTTCTCGATAGTTCTTGAAGATTACAGCATCGTGATTATAGACATCGTAGCTTGGGATGACTACTAATTTTGGCAATTGACCAAATTCCTGACAGCCAAATACACTTTTGATTACCTCCTCCAGACCTTTGCCATTGGAGAAAGGTTGAAGCATAAATTTCTTGTCATTCTTATCGTCTTGACAAAATAGATGTAAAGGATCTAATTTGCTGAAGTCAATATTTTCCTGAATCACCTCACCCAACCAAACTTTCAAAGTCTCTTTGAAATTAGGAAAAATTTTCATGCCATTTTCTAGGTAAAATCCCTTCAGTTGTTTGGCGGAAAGTCCACTAGCTATTCCGCAAGCAATCAGGCTACCTGTGGAAGTTCCGGCAATGATATCAAAGTAATCTTTTAATTCCTTTTCGGGATTCTTTTCCTGTAGCTCTTCTTCTAGCTTTTCTAGCAAAACCGCCGTTAAAAGACCACGAATTACGCCACCGTCAAAAGAAAGAATATTGTATGGAGATTTTGGAGGTTTATGGGTGAACATTTCAGTTCCTCTCTGAATGATAGGTTGTTAATTTAGTGAATCGATACTAATTTCCAAAGTGTTCGTGATAAGAGAAGGTGTTACATCGTTGGCAATTTACAGATTTTTTTCATACTTACCTTATGCTCACGAGTCCTTTAGTTCGTAGTTACACAATAACCTTCTCACCTCAACCTCCACAGTGGGAAAAAGTCAGAAAAGGCCAGAACTTTATATGAAGATTTGATAAATAAAGTAAAAAAAAGTAACAATAGTTAGAAAAAGTGATAGTCTATAAGAGTAATTACTTAGTCACTGTTTTACACTTACAGCTAATGACTCTCGAAGAAGCCTTAGCCATTTTAGACACCCTGCTCAAACCAGGCCACTTAAACGACGTTCAAGACCTAGTATTCCGCCAATCTTGGCAAGGACAGTCTTATCAAAACATGGCGGATACATCAGGATACGATGCCGACTACTTAAAAGATATCGGTTCCCAATTATGGCGAACAATTTCTCTGGCATTGGGAACTCAAGTCACAAAACGCAATATTCACTCAATCCTTGAATCATGTACACGCCCGTCTCCCGATAAAACACCGACAACCACATCACCCCATTTGCCCGATTGTTGGGCTAATTGTCACCTTTGGGAAGCTTTGGGCTTAAAACGTTATCCAGAGGAACAAGCGATCGCCTTCCTAAATCCTTCCTTAATAACAAAAACCCACCACAATTTATCAGAGGCGATCGACGTTTCTATTTTCTACGGGCGTAGCCAAGAATTAGCTACCCTTAAACATTGGATTTTAGAAGATCGTTGCCGCTTAATTACCCTGATCGGTATGGGCGGGATTGGCAAAACTGCTTTATCGGTAAAGTTAGCAGAAAAAATTCAAAGTGACTTTGAATTTGTCATCTGGAAAAGCCTGCGAGATAGTTCACCTTTACCCGAAGAATTAGCTAAAATTATCCAATTTTTATCACAGGATCAAACTACCGATTTACCCCAGGTTGTAGGCGAACGCATCTCTCTTCTTATCAAGTATTTACAGCAGCATCGGTGTCTGATTATCCTTGATGATTTAGACTTCCTTTTCCAGAGTGGTAGCTATGCAGGCACTTACCGCGAGGGATTCTCTAACTACAGCCAACTTCTGAGACAAATTGCTGAAACCAATCACCAAAGTTGCGTGCTAATTGTCAGCCGAGAAAAACCGAGAGAAATTGCATCTTTAACCGGAGAAACTTTACCCATCCGATTCTTGCAACTGCAAGGTTTAGCACCAGTCGCAGCCAAGGAAATCCTCAAACTTAAGTCTTTAATAGGAACCCCTGCTGAAGAAGCGGAACTAATAAAATGCTACCAAGGTAATCCTATAGCTTTAAAAATAGCAGCGAGTTCCATACAAGATTTATTTTCGGGAAATATTCGAGATTTCTTTGAACAAGAAGAAACTATTTTTAATGGCATTCGCCTTTGGTTAGATGAACAATTTAATCGCTTATCTCCGATAGAGAAACAAATTATTTACTGGTTAGCCATTAACCGAGAACCAGTTTTGCCTACAGAACTTCTAAATGATATCGTCCCGCCAGTTTTCCATGCAGAATTATTAGAAAGCTTAGAATCTCTCCAGTGGCGCTCTCTCATTGAAAAAGCCGCAATTCAAGTCCCGGAAAAAAGTATTTTTGGCTTCACTCAGCAGCCATTAATCAGAGATTATATCACAGAAAAAATAATTGAGCAACTCTACCAAGAAATTACTAAAGAAGAGTGCAATAGTTCTACATCCTCTTGTTCCTTGTTTCCTTTTCTTCAAAACTATGCTCTGATTAAAGCTACAGCCGAAGAGTCGGTCAGAAAAAATCAAATTAGCGCCATTGTTACGCCTTTAATTTCCCGACTCCTAGTTACGTACAACACCACCGAAAACTTAGCCGAAAAACTCAATTACATTTTAATCAAATTAGCAGATCAGGGTGTAGCACCCGGATATGGGGCTGGTAATATCTTCAATTTATTATGTCAACTTCAACTCGATTTAACGGGCGCTGATTTTTCTGATATCACTATTTGGCAAGCAGATATGAGGGGTGTTAATCTGTACCAAGTCAACTTTTCGGGCTCTAATTTGGCCAAATCGGTTTTTAGTACACCCCTAGAAAATAGTCATAATTTAGTTAGAGATAGCCGCGAACAAACAATTGAATTTTCAACTGTTGAAATGGAAAAGTATGGCAAAAATCTCTCCCCTTCAAGAATTTATGAAGGCATGAATATCAAGGGCGTTACAGGTTTAACTCAAGGGCAAAAATTCTTGCTAAAAGCTTTAGGTGCTGTCGAGTAAGCTGTCCAATTATTTAAGTTGCCAACTAAAACGTCCAGATGTTCGGATGTTTATCGTTTAGTTGGTGGGTGATGCTGTGGGGCTAGGCCACCCTAAAGCGCTTGTGACAGTTCCTAAGTCTTGCGGGTTCGTAACCGTTTGTGATAAACCTAGTTAAATCTATAGGATTTAACCTAAAATGATTACAGGTAAAGCCACCGCAAACGCCAAATCGTAAAACGCCCAATCGTAAGCAGTTCTTTACCGAATATGACAGCCAAGACAACATTTTTGTTGAATCATTGAGGCGGATTTTGATTGACTCAAAATGTCGATCGCTAGCAATCTCTAGTTTTTAACCAGCGGTTTCTCAATCATTTTCATGCTCAGCCATTGTCGTGAGATCAGAAACCCGGATTCTCTCATACTCGATGGAGAGAGAAACCCGGTTGCTCAATCATTTTCCGGCTTTGAGCGATCGCCCGATCGCTCAGAAACCCGGATTCTCTCATACTCGATGGAGAGAGAAACCCGGTTGCTCAATCATTTTCCGGCTTTGAGCGATCG
>NZ_JAUBTI010000164.1:9540-9925 GCF_036702415.1 Microcoleus sp. D3_18a_C4
CCCGATCGCTCCGAAACCCAGTTGATCTATTGCCTTGCCCGTCAGAACTACCAACTTACTCAAAACTTAAAATTCGCTCTTGCTATTGTAAAGATTTCCCTTTATAATCATCATCAGCGGTAAAGAAACGTAAATTATATTCACAATCCACTCATTTTATGCTACAGCAGAGGTATGAGGTGGGAAGTTGTGACTAGAACAACGTCCGTTGTAATTATATCCATTTGGAGATTTGCGTAATGACAATCGCAGTCGGACGCGCCCAGACCGAAAGAGGCATATTTGATGTACTCGACGACTGGCTCAAGCGCGATCGCTTCGTCTTCGTAGGCTGGTCTGGCATCCTGCTATTCCCCTGCGCCTACCTAGCCATCGGTGGCTGGTT
>NZ_JAUBTI010000165.1:0-9915 GCF_036702415.1 Microcoleus sp. D3_18a_C4
CGAAAACTGCGGAGTCTTTTGGGTTTGAGCTAGTTGCTAAAACTCCGCAGTTAGATTGAGTTTCTTAGGAGGACTTTAGCTTTGAGGCAGGGGTTTCAACCCCTGACGGACTTGGGGTTTCAGGCTGGTTGTTGACACTCCTTGGGCACGGTGCGGTGTCCCTACCATACTGGAATACGCTTTATCACCCTTGTAGTTAGGATATAAAAAAATTGCGATCGCCCGAAGAACACTTTTTGCAACTAGAAATTATCATGCAGCGCCACGCCGCAGCACTCGAAGCTGAAGTCAGAGCTTTGCAAGCCGCTGACGAAACCGCCCAGTGGCCTCCTGACTGGAAGCGTTACTATAATTGGCGTTTCGCTAAAATTTTCGCTTCAGTGAAGATTTTTCGCAACTGGGGTGCAGATGCTGCGGCTTGGAAGCTTTTGCCTTCACGAGTTTATCCCAACCGAGGCAATCAGAAGGATTAGTGGGGTTGCTGATTCTGGCGTATGAATAAACTTTTCGCTTGATGTTACAAAACTCACTCTACTTGGCTTATAGCCATTCCGAAAACTTGAATTCATACTTGTATTCAGCAACGCCGAAATTCGAGTAGATGATTTAGCAAGAGCCTTACCCTCCGAAACTTTCACGCTTATTCAACTCCCTGGAGAAAAACCCAGAACGTTATGGGTAGCGACAATGGAAATCGAGTTATCAAAGTATACAGGCAAGAAAGTAGTAGCCATCGTCATGAATGCGGCGACTGTCGAACAAGCCAGTGAAATTGATTATTTGATGACTAATGTGGAGTTATCCACAGCAACAGAAGAGTGGGTAGTAAAGACCTACTCCCAAAGAAATTGGGTAGAAGTTTTCTATCGAGAAGCCAAGGGATGGTTAGGGTTAAAAGAATATCAAGTGAGAGATAAACGCAGTCTAATGAGGCCTTTAATTTTGGTATTTTGTGCCTACAGTTTTATCCTCTGGCATACCAAAACCTGCGGATTAAGACGTAGATGGGCAAATAAACCTTTAAACACCTTTACGGAAGCGCTTGAAGCATTTCGGACAGCAATATCTTTTAGGTTTGTCAAGTGGCTGAATGAAAATTGGGACGTATTCTCTGCTTACAAAGCTAGTTTGGGCTTTATTGGGGCTTGAAATTTGTTTAAGTCCCGTTAAAAATATCCCTCTAGAAGTACGGTCTCAATATCCAGAAATTGAGTGGCGAAAAATCACCGGACTCAGAAATATCCTTATTTTTTCAGACATTAGATAAATATGCTCAAAATCTGTCATCTTTAAGATATAGATTTATGGTGAGTGTTTATTCCTTTTCTAAGCTATTTGTATTTTAGATAACAAATTCTAAAAGAATAAGCCTGAATAATATATTTGCTTTGATCTAGATGGATCAGGGGATTACAGACATTTACCATAAAAAAGCAAGCTATGCCGAATCGACGTGATTTTCTTCTTGGTGGGACTGTAGCTGCGGCTGCGACCTTGTTACCAAATAAATTGATTGCTCAAACTCCAACCAATCGATCGGAAATGGCAGCTTTACAGGAAGGATATGTGGGACAGTATCAGGGTGGTGTGTACTTACTGCCAGCCAATGATGAGACAGTCCAATGGGGTTGGTTTAATAATGCAGAGACACCCCGCGCTCGGATTAAATCAGGGGACACCGTTGTCATGGAAACCATGATGGCTTCCATGAATCAAGTTTTGCCGGGGGTATCGATCGAAGAAATTACTAGACTGCGGGTAAATAATCCCGGTCGTGGCCCCCATACGATTACAGGGCCGATCTTTGTAGAGGGCGCAGCACCCGGAGATACTCTCAAAGTCAAAATTAATCGGATTGTGCCTCGTACCTATGGCTCCAACTGGAACCTGCCGGGTAATCTTGCCCTAGGGCAATTCCCAACTAGCTTCCCTGAACCCCAAGTAAAACATTTCTTCCTTGACCTCAAGCGTGGGGTAACAGAATTTTTGCCGGGGATTGAATTACCTGTGCGTCCGTTCCCCGGTATTCTTGGGGTGGCGAGGGCTGAAAGTGGACAATATAGCACCGTACCCCCTGGACCTTTTGGCGGAAACCTCGACTGTAGAGAACTCGTAGAAGGCACAACGATTTACTTACCAGTGTTTGTGGATGGAGCTTTATTGTGGTCTGGGGATTCCCATGCGGTGCAAGGTAATGGTGAGATTAATTTAACAGCGATCGAGTCTGCCTTTAATGAACTGAACCTGACTGTAGAAGTAATTAAGGGTAAACGCCTGACTTGGCCACGGATTGAGTCAAATACTCATTGGATAACGATGGGTTACGATCGAGACCTCAATATTGCGATCGATATTCTGGAAGAAGAAACCCTAAAATTTCTTGCTGAATCTAAAGGCTTAAACACTACTGAAGCTCGTCAATACATGGCAAACTACGGTGATTGTCGAGTAGCAGAGGTGGTCAATCAACTAAAAGGGGTCTATTGCATGTTACCGAAACAACCAACTCCAGTCCTTGCCCCTAACCCTACCACTGATACCTCAGATAGTTTTGTCACCCATGCCATCGATGGTGATGCAATGCAGGCTATGAACATGGCGGCTATGAGTCTTATTGAGAGAATGCAGACCCTAAAAGGACTTGTACCCCTTGATGCCTATTCCCTTGCCAGTTTAGCTATGGATGCACGGATTGGCAAAATAGAGCCGGGAGCAAAACATATACATTGCTTGATGCCCAAGTCTCTCTGGGTCAGAAGTTAACAGCAGTTTGCGTTCAGATAAGTGGTGGTGCGATCCCCCTCGCATCCCCCTATGTCCTTTGGACAGGCTACGCCAACAAAAGGGGGACTTGAAGATCATTAACTTGGCTTACCAGAATTAAATTTGGGCGTTGCTGATTCACGGTATGAAGCAACTTTTCGCTTGATGTTACAAAACTCACCCTCAAGGGGGCTTATAGCAATTCCGAAATCTTCCATTCATACCTGTATTCAGCAAAGCCGGATTAGTTAACTGTTGACTGTTGACTGTTGACTGATGACTGTTGTGAAATGCCTCAATCTAAAATCTAAAATTGCCCAATGGATTGCGCGATGCTGAAGATGATAGCAGCCAAACCTGCTGCGATCGGAATTGTCACCAGCCAAGCCGAACCAATTGACAGCAAAGTTTCCAAGCGTACTGTTTTCCAAGCTTTGATCAGCCCGACTCCGACGACTGCACCGACTAAAGCGTGGGATGTGGAAACTGGCAAACCGAAGCGGGATGCTAGCAAGACTGTGGTGGCTGTGGCTAATTCCGCGCAAAATCCGCCGCTTGGTTGGAGTTCGATGATTTTTTCGCCGACTGTGGCTATTACATTTTTGCCCCAGATGGTTAAACCGATGACTATTCCTGCGCCTCCGAGGACTAAAATCCACAGGGGAACGCTGAAATCTTCTGAGGGAAAGGAACCTGTGCGCCGGATGTAGGCGATCGCAGCTAGGGGAGCAACGGCATTTCCTACGTCGTTGGAACCGTGGGAAAATGCTACAAAACAGGCGCTCAAGACTTGAAATCTCGCCATTTGTTGTTCGATGGGAGAGTGGCGGGGAGGGGGAGAGGGGGAGAGTGGGAGAGTGGGAGATTGGGAAAATATTCCCTCTTTCTTATTCCTTGCATCCGTTACATCCGTTACATCCGTTACATCCGTTACAAAATCCGCTGCCGAACCTTCTTCCTTCTCAACTGATTCTAATTTGTTCCAGCTATTGAGTGTCAGCCCGATCGCCCCCATACTCCCGATGCCGATGACAATATCGTGAATTGGAAGATTCCAGCCAAATCGATCGTGCGCCGCGGCGATCGCCCCTGTCTGCACCAAAGCAACATCGACAACAGACGGCAGTACAATTATCCCAAATACGCTCAGCATTGCTGCACTCAGCCAAGGTATCCACTCGCGCATTTGAGATAGAGGATCTGGCCGATCGAGAATCGAATACTTCACCACACTGTAAAATATTGCGGCTAAAGCACCGCTAGCAACAGGTGTCGCCACCCAAGTTAGGGAGATGGTGCCGATGGTTCGCCAATCAACCGCATTAATTCCGGCTGCAACACAGCTAAAACCTGCGATCGCGCCCACCACTGCATGGGATGAAGAAACCGGCAAACCTCGACTGGTAGCGATTTGCAGCCAGATCCCGCAAGCAATCAGCACTGACACCATCCCGATTAAAAATACTTGCGGTTGGGCAGCGAACACTTGTGCATTCACAACTCCTGTTGCGAGAGTTTCGGAAACTCCTTGCCCGAACAGCACTGCGCCGGAAAACTCCAGTATGCCTGCAACAATTATTGCCTGTCGCAGGGTTAGGGCCTTCGAGCCTACGGATGTCCCCATCGAGTTAGCGACATCGTTGGCCCCCAAGTTGGCGGCGACGTACAAGGCGAGTGCGGCCATTGCCCCTAGTTGCAGAAATACGACCCCAGAGGTATCTAACATAGAAATTTTTTGATATAAAACGGGTAGTTTGATATATGATAAGGGATTGTCAGTAACCCAGGTCTGAAAGAGATTAGGCTTGCAAGAGCAATTCCCGCAAGCCGTACTGACCAGCCTCAGTCTTAACTGACTACGTTTTTTGAGTCACGACACCTGGAAATGCGTAGCTAGTTTCCTGCTCTGTCATTTGCAATTAAACAGTCTTAAGGTCACTGAGACAGTGTTGCAAGTCTAAAAAGCTCTTAAAACATTGGCGAAGCTAACATTACTGGAATGGCAAGGCGCTCCCGGCAATACAGGGATTAGACAAGTACCATTCCTCTACTTGTCTAGCCCCGAAAGGGGTAGGCGGTTAAAACCGCTCGTGCGATGCCCTGAGCGTAGTCGAAGGGTCGTTTCCCTCTCTTGGCTCAAGCCACTGAGTGTCCCAATTACCGAGTTTTTTTTATGAAAGGCGCAGAAATAATCCGTTCTATCGAAACGGCAGAAATAAATAGAGTCAAGGTAGAACTCAGCAAAGTTCTCCCCGAAATTTACGTCGGCGACACAGTGCGAGTCGGCGTAAGAATTAAAGAGGGTAACAAAGAACGGGTTCAGCCCTACGAAGGGACTGTGATTGCCATGCGTAACGGCGGGATTAATGAAACAATCACCGTTCGCCGCGTGTTCCAGGGCGTCGGAGTGGAACGGGTGTTTTTGATTCACTCGCCCCGCATCGCCACCATCCAAGTGATGCGCCGCGGGAAAGTCCGCAGAGCAAAACTTTACTACCTGCGCGATCGGGTGGGCAAAGCTACTCGCGTCAAACAGCGGTTCGATCGCTCCCTGTAGGAATGCACCCAGCTTCCCTTTGGTTCATGGTTCATGGGAAATTTAAAAAAATTCAAAAAAAGTTTCCCATTTACGAGCGCACTGTGTTAAAATAGAAATCTAGAGGTTAAGCGAATTTCAGCAACCTCACCTGTGCGCTCTTAGTTCAGTTGGTAGAACGCAGGTCTCCAAAACCTGATGTCGGGGGTTCAAGTCCTCCAGGGCGCGCTGAATCACCAAACTTTAAATTCTGCCCGAAAGCGCCCGGACTATTGGCTGGCAACAGTCAAAACCGCAAACTTTCGGGTAGAATTAATTTTTGTGGGCGGTTCGCAAAAAATGCCATCAACAAATGCTCGGTGTGGCTTCTCGATCGTCGGTTTCGGCGATCGGCATTTACGCCGTTGATTGGTTGGGCTTGTAAAAAAGTCGTGGCTTTAGATTTGAGATTTGGGACTTGGGCGTAAGTGGTTAGTGTCACAAAATCTGAGAGCTGCGGGCCACTCACACCATCTAAAATCTAAAATCTAAAATCTAAAATCGCAAGGGGGATTGAATCGTGGCGAAAAAAGACGAAGCTCAAGAAACTCAAGAAATAACGGCGCCTGGGTTTAATCCTACGGGTTTTTTTAAGGAAACTAGAGAAGAACTCGACAAAGTGGTTTGGCCCAGCAGGCAGCAGCTAATCAGCGAGTCTTTGGCCGTGCTTTTGATGGTAATCCTCTCAGCAAGCCTGATCTATTTGGTGGATAACTTCTTTAACTGGGGCGCGGGAAAGGTGTTTGGGCCATGACTTTTGCATCAGAAGAATCTGAGTATTCCACAGAAGCGACGGGACAGGCAGCATCGCCAGATGTGCCGGAGATTGATGCTCGCTGGTATGCTGTTCAAGTTGCCTCTGGCTGCGAAAAGCGCGTGAAGGCAAACTTGCAGCAGCGGATTCAAACTTTGGATGTTGCCGATCGCATCGTTCAAGTAGAAATTCCGCAAACTCCGGCAATCAAAGTCGGCAAAGACGGTTCCAGGCGGCAGTCAGATGAAAAAATCTTTCCCGGCTACGTACTCATCCGTATGTTTATGGACGAGGATACGTGGCAGGTGATCAAGAATACCCCGAATGTAATTAATTTTGTCGGGGCAGAGCAGAAACGCCGCTACGGGCGCGGCAGGGGTCACGTCAAACCGCTACCTCTGAGTCATTCAGAAGTAGAACGGATCTTCAGAAACGCTCAGGAATCAGAACCAGTTGTCAAAGTATCGATGTCTACTGGAGACCACGTTGTGGTACTTTCCGGGCCATTTAAAGATTTTGAAGGTGATGTGATTGAAGTTAGCCCGGAACGAAACAAGCTCAAAGTTTTACTCTCGATTTTTGGGCGCGATACGCCTGTAGAATTGGAGTTCAATCAGGTTCAGAAACAGAACTAACTAATGGCAAAGAAAGTTGTTGCAGTAATTAAGTTGGCGATTACGGCGGGAAAAGCCAACCCAGCTCCTCCGATCGGCCCAGCATTGGGTCAGCACGGCGTCAATATTATGATGTTTTGCAAGGAGTACAATGCTAGAACCGCAGACCAAGCGGGTCTGGTGGTTCCGGTAGAAATTTCGGTTTTTGAAGACCGCAGTTTTACGTTTATTCTCAAAACCCCACCGGCGTCGGTTTTGATTCAAAAAGCCGCTGGCATTGCTAAGGGTTCGGGAGAACCTAATCGCAAGCAAGTAGGGTCGATTACCCAGGCTCAGTTACGAGAAATCGCTGAAACCAAAATGCCTGACCTCAATGCTAATGATGTTGAGGCTGCTATGAAAATTGTGGCAGGAACGGCTAAAAATATGGGCGTGGCGATCGCGGATTAAAGGAAGAAGGAAGTTCGGCAACGGATTCTGTAACGGATGTAACGGATGTAACGGATGTCAGTCCGATGGAAGAAGGAAGAGTTTTCCTAGTCCAAGTTCCAAATTGCTAATCCAAAATTCCTGATTTTGAAGGTAAAATCTTCAATCTAAAATCCAAAATCCAAAATCCCAAATCGATCGGTTCAGGGGGAGAAGCAAAGCTTCGCTAGTAACCGAAAACTGGTAGATTTTAAGATTGTCCGATAGGTTCAATCTAAAATCTAAAATCTAAAATCTAAAATCGACTGACCCCAGGAGATAACAATGGCAAAGAAAGTATCGCGAAGACTGCAAGAACTTCAAAAGAAAGTTGAAGACAGACCTTATCTACCGCTGGAAGCTCTGCAACTTTTGAAAGAAACAGCAACCGCTAAGTTTGGCGAAGCTGCTGAAGCTCACATCCGTTTGGGAATTGACCCGAAATATACTGACCAACAGTTGCGGACAACTGTATCGCTACCAAAAGGAACTGGTCAAGTAGTCAGAATTGCGGTGATTGCTAAGGGCGAAAAAGTTAAAGAAGCTCTAAATGCCGGCGCGGATATTGCTGGTTCTGAAGAGTTGATCGATGAAATTCAGAAGGGCATGATGGACTTCGATTGCCTGATTGCTACCCCAGACGTGATGCCGTTGGTGGCAAAATTGGGTCGGTTGTTGGGCCCGCGCGGTTTGATGCCTTCTCCGAAAGGTGGCACGGTGACGACTGACATTGCTCAGGCGATCGACGAGTTTAAAGGTGGTAAACTAGAATTCCGTGCCGATCGAACTGGCATCGTTCATGTTATGTTTGGCAAGGCAGCTTTCTCAGCGGAAGATTTGCTCGTCAACCTTCATGCTTTGCAAGAAACTGTTGATCGCAACCGTCCTTCTGGTGCTAAAGGTCGCTACTGGCGCAGTTTGTACGTATCCGCAACAATGGGCCCGTCGATCGAAGTCGATATCAGTGCTCTGCGCGATACCAAACTTGATGCTGCGTAGAAAGAATTAAGCAGAAGGCAGAAGGTAAAAGACAGCTTCGGCTGTCTGTGTAAATCTCTCACAAGATTTGCGTCATAGCCTTGCTATGTCTGCCTTCTCGTGATAGCCTAATCAAAAATCAATAAGCTGAAGACCGCAGGTGCCGATCGCTTAATTTCCTGCCGAGGCTGAAGAAATAAAAACTCAAGACTCAAAGATTAGAAATTTTCTATTTTTAATTGTGACTTGTTAATTTTTAATTCTCTGCCCCGGCTCGAAGGTCGGGGTTTTTGACGGGCAATTTTCTATCCTAAAAGGAGGTGAAATAAGTATGGGCAAAAGTTTAGCAGTAAAAAATGAGATTATTGCAGACCTCAAGCAAACCTTGAGCGAATCTCAACTGGCGATCGTGATTGACTACACGGGCTTAACTGTTGCTGAAATCACAGATTTGCGTCGGCGTTTGCGTCCGAAAGGCAGCAGTTGCCAAGTGGCAAAAAACACGCTGATGCGAATTGCTGTTGAAGGCAACGAAACCTGGCAGCCGATACAAGAATTGCTGACAGGTACGTCGGCATTTCTGTTCGTGCAAGAAGATATTGGCGGCGCGATTAAAGCTTACCAAGAATTCCAAAAAGTCTCTAAGAAGACAGAACTTCGCGGCGGCGTAATGGAAGGACGGGTACTGAAAGAAGCTGATGTTAAAGCATTAGCCGATCTGCCGTCGAAAGAACAACTCATGGCTCAAATTGCTGGCGCTATCAACGGTGTCGCAACCAAGTTGGCTGTGGGTATCAATCAAGTTCCTACTTCGATCGCTCGCGGTCTTAAAGCTTATGCTGAAAAAGACGGCGATTCAGCAGAAGTAGCAGCAGAAGCACCAGCAGAAGTAGAAGCAGAAGCAGAAGCACCAGCACAACCTGAAGCAGAAGCACCAGCAGAAGCAGAAAGCACATCTGCGTAAGTCATTAGTAATTAGTCATTAGTCCTCAGTCATTAGTATTTAGCAATAGATAGAAGACTGGAGACGAAAAACTAAGGATGAATGAGCAAATCTCAAATCTGAAATCCCAAATCTACAATCAAACTAGGAGTTTAACGAATGTCTACTGCAACTGACGAAATCTTGGAAAAACTTAAGTCTCTGACTTTGCTCGAAGCTTCTGAATTGGTCAAGCAAATTGAAGAAGCTTTCGGCGTCAGCGCTGCTGCTCCTGTCGGCGGCATGATGATGATGGGCGGCCCTGCTACTGCTGCTGCTGAACCAGTAGAAGAGCAAACTGAATTTACTGTCATGCTCGAAGAAGTTCCTGCTGACAAGAAAATCGCCATTCTGAAGGAAGTCCGCGCAATTACCGGTCTGGGCCTGAAGGAAGCAAAAGACTTGGTAGAAGCCGCACCGAAAGCAGTTAAGGAAGCTATTGCTAAGGAAGCTGCTGAAGAAATGAAGAAACAGCTTGAAGCTGTGGGCGCAAAGATTTCTATCAAGTAGTCATAGAATGTAGTTGATATCAATTCTGGTGACACCGGAATGATGGTTGACTGTTGACTATTCCCTAAAATTAATCGCGCGATAGTTACATCTCTCGCGCGATTAATTATTTTTGGTGTAGGGAAACGGCCTTGCTGTGTCCTCTTAGGATCGCGAATTAAATAATTTACAATTTTAATTGTTCTTGTGGGATGGGCGTCCCGCCCGTCCAAAAAGGACGGGCGGGACGCCCATCCCACAAACTTGTGGAAGTTATTTAATTCTCATTCCT
>NZ_JAUBTI010000166.1:0-9682 GCF_036702415.1 Microcoleus sp. D3_18a_C4
GTAGGGGCGGGTTTTACGAATAATATTTAATACCAGCAGACAATCTAGATAAACCCGCCCCCACCCAACCAATAACCTAGATTAACCTGATGTGCGATCGAATGCAAAGAATATTGATTCGGATTTGTCGTTGGGCAGGGCGGGTTTATGATATTGTTGGCTTCTCATATAGATTGTTGGTGAAACCCGCCCCTACAGGCGATTGTAGGGGCGGGTTTTACGAATAATATTTAATACCAGCAGACAATCTAGATAAACCCGCCCCCACCCAACCAATAACCTAGATTAACCTGATGTGCGATCGTATTTCACAAATGTAGATGCCGATTTGTGGTTGGGTGGGGGCGGGTTTTTGAGATTGTTAGTGTTTCACATAGATTGTTGGTAAAACCCGCCCCGGAGGGCTATCGACACAATGTTATAGTACGATCGACTGTAGATAAGATTTGCCATTACATTCGATCGACAGTGTGCTAGATTCATTAATTTTGACTGAATTATGAGGATATAATTCATCTTTTGCCCACGACCAAGGATTATTAATGATGTATTCCCGGATAGCAACTAATGATTCTTCATTGCGGATGATATGTTCGTAATAACCTCGTTGCCAAACTGATACGCCAGTCAAATATCGCATTTGGTTAATTCGCCGCGCTGAAGATGTTTTCATACCCCGCACAATTTCCGATAAAGGATGGATTTTGGATTTTCTCAGCGCCAATTTATCCGATTCTGTATAATTTATTTCTGGGCTGTCTTTCAAAAAAATAATCCCGTGGACGTGATTTGGCATCACAATAAAATTATCTAATGCCACATTTTGATAACGTTTGGGAAGAATGCTCCAATTGAATAAAACAGTTTTACCATAGGGACTCAATTGCATTGTATTATCAATGACTTCGCCGAATAAACATTCACGCTGCCAACTGCAAATAGTGAGAAAATACGCACCGGGAGTCGTATAATCATATCCAGGCAGGCGAATTGAGTGGCGGTGGTGTTTGTTGCGATCGTATTTCATAATCTTTTTCCCAAAAACACAGGCGGTAGGGGCGGGTTTTACGAATAATATTTAATACCAGCAGACAATCTAGATAAACCCGCCCCCACCCAACCAATAACCTAGATTAACCTGATGTGCGATCGAATGCAAAGAATATTGATTCGGATTTGTCGTTGGGCAGGGCGGGTTTATTTATTTTCTTAATTAGTGGCACAGATGGTTGGTGAACCCGCCCCTACAATCATTTTTCAGGTGCATTTTCTTGATCTACTTGTTCAAAATTAACTTTATTATAGATATCTGCCACAGCAATTTCAAAGGATACTGAAGCAAGTGCGATCGTCTCATCCGATTCATTGTACTCAGCAAACGACCATCGCTTATCATCCGTCTTAGAAAAATGTTCGATATATCTCCGATTTTGGTCGATCAATAAGTATTCTTCAAGAGTGGGAATCGTGCGGTATCCCTCAAACTTTTTGCTGCGATCGTATCCTTTAGTAGAAGCTGACAAAACCTCAATAATTACCCTGGAATTGGTAATCGTATCGGTGCGGTTATTATAATACTCCGGCTTCCCACATACTACCATCACATCGGGATAGGTATAGATGCGCTTCTTGGGTATCCACAAGCGGACATCGCTCATGAAAACATCATAATCCTCAGTCTTGAAAGCAAAATTTAACGCGGCATAGAAATTCCCAGCTATTTGATTGTGATTGGTAGAGCCACCGGCCATAGGAAATATTTCACCGTCAATGTATTCGCTTTTGTAGTCAGCAGCTTCTTCTAGTGCTAGATATTCCTCGATCGAGTAGTATCGTTGTTCAGTAAGTTGCATAGTTCTATTAGAGAGCATTTAACTGAGACTTTTGTTTAGTGTAACATTTTTGGGTAAGCTTTTTAAGGTTGAGTTTGTGTAGGGGGTTTTTGAGGGAGCATCTCAGTTTTGTAAAAAGCATTTTTTTTATTGTAGTGCGAGCGTCCCCGCTCGCGTATTGTACAATAGGCGAGCGGGGACGCTCGCACTGTAAATGCAAAACTGAGATGCTCCCGTTTTTGAGATTGTTGGTTTCTCACATGAATTGTTGGTAAACTCGTCCGCACACAGCCGATCGCCTAGATTTATCTGATATGCGATTGCATCCCAAAAATGTAGATTCGGATTTGTCGTTGGGTGGGGGCGGGTTTTCGAGATTTTTGGTCTGAGCCGATTATGGTTGGTGAACCCGCCCCTACGGTAATTTGGGGAAACACGCTTATTTTCGAGATTTGTCGTTGGGTGGGGGCGGGTTTATTATATTGTTGGTTTCTGACATAAATGGTTGGTGAACCCGCCCCTACGGTAATTTGGGGAAACACGCTTATTTTCGAGTTACCAAAACCCAATCGTCCGCTGTTTTGACAATCTCAGCATTCTGCAAACCTAAATGTTTTAAAACTGGTTTTTCTAACAGAAAATAAGGTTGAGGAAGAGTTTGCCATTTCTGTTTGAGCGTCGGCGCGTCGGCGACAATAACTTGGCGTTGACTATAAAAATTCAGCGAGGGACGGCCCAAGCGGTGAGAAGTAAACACCTGTTGACCGGCCGGAGTTCCTGTGCGGACAATTTCGGCGATCGGCTTAACCGGATAATCCTCCGCCAGTTCCCAAACCCAGTTATCAGAAGCCATCAATACCAACAGCGTCAGGTAAGTTCCCCAAATTAAAACTAATATAAACTGCCGGTCTTTGCGGTGCAGCAACACGGCCGCCATTGTCATTGTCAAAGCTACAAACATCAGCATTAACTGCAAATCTCGCTCTGGAGGGGCAATTTGTCCCCCGATCCGTACCCAGCCACTGAAGTACACGCAACCGACGACAGCAACCACAGCCAGCATTGCCAAAATCGCGGGATGAGGCAACAAAGAAATAGCATCAAAACGTTCTTCTGCTTCCTCTTTGATCGGCTCTGGCGGCAGCCACAGTTGCTCCCAAACTTCAGCGAGATAACTGCCAACAGCAAGAGCAAAAGCTGGATAAATTGGCAAAACATACCACGGCAATTTAGTAGTCATCACAGAAATAGCCAGCAGATATACTCCAGTCCAAACCAATACTAATTTTGGCCCGGCAAAACTGCGATTTTCCCAACTCAGACGCAGCCCTTGTAGCCAAAATAACTGCCACGGCCAAGCTAATTTAAAAATTTCTAAAAGATAATACCAAGGCGGGCCTCTGTGACTGCTTACAGGTTCCGAAATGCGCCGGAAAGATTCGTTTACTAAATTAGTGTGGATGAAATATTGGCCGTAGTGCAGCCATTGGGCAAAATACCAAGCAGCTACTGGCAAAGTTCCGATCGCCAATCCGCCCCAAAGATACCCAGAAGTGAGGAGTCGCGGGGTATCCCAAACCAAAAAAATACAGCCCATCCCACCCAGCAGCAGCCCCAACATCACGCCCTTAGTCAGGCAAATGAGTCCGAAGCCAATCCCCGCGCCCAAAGCATAGCGCAAATCCCGGCGCGATCGTAGCAAACACCACATCGCCGCCAGCAAAAAACACAAAACCGCCCCATCCAACATCGCCAAACGTCCATGCCGCACCACCGGTAACAGCGTCAGATAAACGAGGGCAGAAAAAATGGCGATCGAACGCGGAGGAAACAACTCCCTGCCAATGGCGTAAAGCAGGGGCACTGAAGCCGCTGTCAGCATCGCCGGTGCCAACCTCGCCGTCAATTCGCTGACACCGCCGACGGCAAAACACAGCCCGATTAGCCAGTGTACCAGCGGCGGTTTGTTCAAATAAGGCATAGAGTCGATCGTCGGATACAGCCAATTTAAGTTGCCGCGCCAAATTTCGCGACTTACCTGCGCTGCAATGCCTTCATCCCAATCCCGCAAAGCCACGCCGCCCAGATTCAGCCCGAAAATCAGCACTGCAGCCAACAGAAAAGCCAGCATCCACACTTTGTCTGTAAAGCTGTCATTCCAGCGATTTTTCGGTTTGCGGCCAAGGAATGGAAAGATTTCTGACATAAGTTAAGAGAGTTTTGAGCGTCCCAAACTGAGGGTAAACTTAGACAGCAGTTATTTGCAACTAGGAAAATACCATGAACTTGCCTGTAATTATAGATATTATCATTGGCTTAGTATTTATCTACCTGACTTTAAGCTTGCTAGCTTCTGAAATTCAGGAACTGATTGCTACTGTTTGGCAGTGGCGGGCGGAACATTTAAAGAAGTCGATCGAAGTGCTGATTTCTGGCGGCAGCGAATCCGCGAAAGATCCCCTGCAATTTAAGAGAGTCGGACAGTTAGCCCATTCGATTTACGCCAATCCGATTATCAAAGATTTGAATCAGGGAGCGAAAGGGCTTTTATCAGAGGGATTCCGCTCTGTTACGCACCGCATGGGGGATTTTTACCACGGAGTTACGGGTACTAAAAATGTTTTCGGCAATAAATCCAGTGGGCCTTCTTATATTCCAGCCGAGTGTTTTTCTGCTAGCCTTTTGGAGACTTTAAAGGTTTCTAGTTTGCTCAGCTCTATCTCTAAAACCAGATTGGAAAGATTTAAAGATTTACAATTAGCACAAATTAAACATATTGGAGAAAATCTGAGTTTGCCGGATGCTACTAAACCGATTATTGAGCAAGAATTTAGGTGGCTGACTGCGGAGTTTAATCGAGTTGTTGAAGATTATAAACACAATTTATCCAGTTTGAACAACAGCTTAGATCGGATGTCGGAAAAGCTAGGATTTTATATTAAGGATTCTCAGGTTTATCTACCAGAAACCGAGGTAGCAGGTAGAGAATTTCAGAGGCAGATGGCAATTGTGAAGGCTCGTTTTGACAGCCCAATTGAGCGTGTGGCGCTGCTGGGGCAACTGCAACCGAGTTTCAGCAATCTGTTAAATACTGTTAAAAAAAGTCAAGATTCTGTAGCAGAAATTATGGAGCTAAAAGAGGAGAGTCCGATTTATCAACAAATCCAAGAAACCTTGGACCGTATGCCAGAATCTTTGAAACGCAGCCTTTATATTTTAGCGCAGCGCGCTGAAAAAGGCGGCGGAGATACTCAAGAGCAGTTGCAGCGGTTTCAGAAAGAAATTGAAATTTGGTTTGACCAATCGATGGAGCGTGCTTCTGGTGTTTACAAGCGGAATGCCAGAGGGGTGGCGATTTTGCTCGGAACTGCGATCGCTGTCGCTGCTAATGCTGATACCATTCATATTATTAATCGGTTGTCGAAAGATTCGATGTTGCGATCGACTGTTAATGTGTACGCTGAGCAGTTGGTGGAAAAAAATGCTAGGACTAAATTAGATAATTTACCAAGTCTGAGAAAAGTTCAAAAGGATGTAGATATAGCTTTGGATGAGGTAGCTCTGCCTTTTGGATGGAGCGAACAGAACAGCTTGGAACGAGATAAGCAGGGGAATTTATTGTGGCCGGCTTTGATTGCAAGATTGTTTGGTTGGATATTGAGCGGCGTAGCTATTTCTATGGGGGCTGCTTTTTGGTTTGAGGCGCTCAACAAGATTATTAATATTCGCAATGCAGGGAAAAAACCGCCATCTTCTACAGAATCTTGAGCGGTGCTGTTGCGAGGCCAATCTACTAAGTGTCATACCCTTTTAAATTTTAGATTTTAGGTGGGGGAATGACTGAAGACTATCGAGGTTTGAAGCACCGGCTTATATCATGTCCGGTCGTGCGACCGCGATTGTTGTAGGGGCGGGTTCACGAACAATACCTGCCAATAATTGACAATCTCAAAAACCCGCCCCGACCGGGATATTATGGTTAATCGCTCGGACATGATATTACAGTTGGATTCTTTTTTGAAAGTGGGATCACGGATAGGATACCGGATCGATCGGTAATTGCGCGTTTGCCGGAAGTAAGGGAAAACACGCAGAATATAAATTCCGTGCGATCGCGGATGGCAGTGCTGCAGAAATAGGGCAAACTGATAGATAGGTGAAATAAGAATGGGCGAAATAAACAAGGTCGCTGGCAGTTTCAGAAGCTCTGACTCCAAGGCTGTATCTACCGCTAAACACACTTTTGGAGGACGGAATATGTTGACTTCTTTAAGGGAAACGACTCCCGCCTCGGAATACGCAAATTCCCCATCCAAAAGCTTTGCATTCAAGGACTCCAGCATCAATGAAGGTGGATATTTTGTTTCCAGAATTTTGGCTGGGGAATCTGACTGCATCGAGAAAATTACCTCGGCACTTCAAAAATATGCCTCTATCCTTAGAGAGATTGACAAAGTTCGCACAAATTCTGACGGCAGCTCGAACCAACTGCAATTAGGCTTTGTTATCCTCAGTTCAGATTACCTAGAACCATACAAAAGTCAATTGCCAAAATCGCATAGTTATCTGACTCAAAACAGCGGACTTGGTTCGTGTTATGCCGATCGAGATAGTGATACACTCAGCAACGGCGGTGGGCGCGATCGACTGTTTGCTAATTAAGCAGAGTAATTTAATGCAGGGTATGGAACGTACCGAGGGCGACTGAACCCGAATACAATTGTAATTATGGACGCAGCGCGATCGCAATCAACGATTTGAGCTGACTCAATGGGAGCATCTCATATTTGTAAAAATACTTCTTCTGGCTCTTTCCTTCTGCCTCTTTCCTTCTGCCTCTTTCCTTCTGCCTCTTTCCTTCTGCCTCCTGCCTCCTGCCTCCTGCCTCAAAACTCCAATTTCTAGCGGAGGGCTGCAAAGGTGAGATGCTCCCGACTAAATCAGCAATCATATCAACTCCCGCTGAATAATTTGAATCACGTTTGTAGTGAGGATGGCAGTCCTCACAGTGTCGGTAGCACCCCATAAGCCAATTGATTTCCAGCGATGGGTTCCACTTAATCTGAGACCGTTTTGACTGTTAGTAAATGCGACCCAACATCATGGTAATCAGTATTTGGGTGTATCGCAAACCTAGCAACTTCAAAGCATATAGAATTCAGCAAGCCCTACATAATTCAGTTTTCCCTTGGATGAAATACAGCTAGGGAAACTCTAGTGCCTTGTGCCTCTACGTAAAATCTCACACTCAAATAAAAACTACTAAATATAAGAGGAGTTATTCGGGGGTGAATTACCTCCACTATTTCCGCATCCCTCAACTCAGCCTACTATTAGCAAAATAAGGTCAAAAAAAATTGGATAATAGAACCTAGTTTATTTCAAGATTCCCGATTAATATTGCGATCTATTCCCATAGATAGAGGCTCGAATTTCCATTATAGTCAAAAGGAAAAATGCAAAGACCGAGTAAAATAAATCAATAAAGATATTTTTAAAATGACACCATTTCCAAATTGGGTGTTAAGATATAATGAAATAAGGCTGATGAGATAACTCCGGGGTGTATCTACTAATAATGCCCTTAATGGAGTCTCCAATATGAGTTCTACATTCGCTCAAGTTAACTCACAATCTGCTTTTGAAAAACGGCCAGTGCGCTCCTTAGTCTTCATTGACTCCGGCGTTAAAGATTACGATTCAATTGCAGCGGGAGTGCTGCCGGGACAGCAGGTAGTAATACTCGATAGCACCAAAAACGGCATCGAACAAATCACCTCGGAGATGGACAAATACGCCTCTACTAACGGGGCGATAGATTCTGTTCACATTATTTCTCACGGCAGTTCTGGCAGCTTACAATTAGGCAATACCGCTCTGGGTTCAGATAACATAGAGCAATACAAAAGCCAGTTGGAAAAGTGGCAAACTTCACTAGCCCCACAAGCAGACTTCATGGTGTACGGCTGCGATGTAGCAGGCGGTACAGGTGCTAATTTCCTCGATCGATTCAGTCAATTAACCGGGGCTGACGTTGCGGCATCCACCAACATAACTGGCCGTGGCGGCGACTGGAATTTAGAATTTGCTAAGGGTCAAATTGAATCTCCCTTAGCCTTGCAGCCAGAGGCTATGGCAAGTTACCAAGGTGATTTAGCTACGATCGTAGTAGCCAACAATAGCGATAGCGGGCCGGGTTCATTAAGGGCTGCGATCGCCACGGCTGTTGCCGGCGATATAATTACCTTCGCCCCAGGTTTAGCCAGCCAAACCATTACCCTCACCAGCGGTCAACTAGATATTCCCGTTGGCAAAAACATCACCATTGACGGCGCCGCAGCAGCGGGTTTAACTATCAGTGGCAACAACGCATCCCGCGCGTTTTTTGTCAACGCCAACGTTGCGACTGCTACTAATTTTGTGGTCAAAAACCTCATTATTACTAACGGCAAAACTACCGATCGAGGTGGCGCGATCGGCACAACCGACGAAGTAAACCTCACAGTAGAAAACGTTCAGTTCAACAACAACGTCGCCGATAAAGGCGGTGGCGCAATTTTTGGTAATTTCAACAATACCCTGACTGTTACCAACAGTAAATTCACTGGCAACGTAGCCACCTCCGCTAACGATGAACGCGGTGCAGGTGCGATCGGCTTTTTGAGTTCCAAAACTTTTACAGTCACAAACAGCGACTTCACCAACAACAAAGGAATTAACGGCGGGGCGATTAACAGCCTTCAAGGTAAGCTGACAATTGACAACTCCCGATTCATCGGCAACGACACCACAGCAGCCACTTTCGCCACAGGGCAGCCCAATTCTTTCTTAAGAGGTTTCGGCGGCGCAGTTTACACAGACAGAGCCAGCAATCCCAGCGAAGCTTCCGGCACAATTAAGATTACCAATAGCGTATTTCAAGACAATAAAGGTCGAGGTGAAGGAGGCGCAGCTTATCTGTTCACCGGCAGCCAAGACAAGGTTATTTTGGAAAAGAGCACCTTCCAAAATAACGAAATTCTGGCGCTACCCAACGGTGGAAATGCTGGAAACGGTGGTGGGGTAACGATTTTGAGCGACAGCACCAACCAGGGATTGACCATTACCAACACCACCTTTGCGGGCAACAAAGCCGCCAATCAAGGTGGCGGCCTGTGGATGCGAAATGCCCCTACTACGATTACTAACAGTACGTTTTCTGGCAACTCCACGGCGTTTGCTGCTGGTGATTTCAACAAACTCGGCGGTGCAATGACTCTTGGTGCACCCACAACCATTCTCAACACGACGATCGCCGATAATTCTGCAGGCTGGGTTGGTGGAGGTATCTTCGCCGCTGCCAATAATGTCACCCTCAAAAACACGATTCTTTCCAACAATACAGCGGCTAACGGAGGAAACCCTTGGGGCATTCAGCAACACGTCACCGCCCAATATAGCGATCGAGGAGGGAATTTTCAGTGGCCGGCCAAAAACCCCAATGACGGAAGCGATGTCAATGCGACGGCAAGTATTACGATCGCAGACCCCTTACTTGGCCCTTTGCAAAACATCAACGGCGCTTTAGTCAGGCCGCTGCTGACAGGAAGTCCGGCAATTGATAAAGGGATTGCCACCGACGCACCTGCTACGGATCAGCGCGGCGTGACTCGCCCTCAAGATGGCGACAGCATTCCAGGTGCGATCGTGGACAGCGGCTCTTTTGAATTGGGAGGTAGTGTCGTCCCCGCGCCGACTCCGACTCCCACACCGACTCCGGCGCCAACTCCGACGCCCGCGCCGACTCCGACTCCCACACCGACTCCGGCGCCAACTCCGACGCCCGCGCCGACTCCGACTCCCACACCGAC